>JABMRB010000793.1 GCA_013202865.1 Candidatus Nealsoniibacteriota bacterium
AGCCTACGCCGTCGCATTGCACGGCGCCCTGAACGTAGTCGACACCGATACCACGTTTAACAACACGACCACGGTCACGCTCGGCGACGAAGACACCGACCGTACCACGTTCACCGGCGGGCTGGACACCACAAACTGCACGACGACGAATATCGCCGGAATCGTCGCCACGGAAAACGATTCCACACTTTCCTTGGGTGCAACAAATCTCACGACCGATGCGACGCTGATCTCCGACGAGGTCGATTTCGCCGGTGTGGTCGACGGTGGCGGCTTCGCACTGACGATCGAGCCGGACGAAGTGACCGATGCGATCGAGATCGGAAACGGGGCCGCCGGTGGAAACGACGTTCTGGTTATCGACACCGTGGAGATCGGCAGATTGGCCGTCGACACGTTTTCCCAAATCACGATCGGACGTACCGACGGGACACACCAGATCACGGTCGGGACATCCAGCTTCGCCGATCCGCTGAGAATCTTCGCGCCGAACGCCGGCGGCAAGATCACCGTCAACGGCCAATTGGACACGCTCGGCAGTCTCGCCGGCAGCCCGGCAACGATCGACGTGAACGGTTCGGCCGTGCTCAATGTCGACGTCGTGACCGCAGGCGCAGCAGTTACGTTTTCCTCCGACGTGGAAGTGGGCAACGGCCGGGCAGTGACGGTCAACACCGCCAGCGGGATTGCGGCGGGAGCCAACGTCACGTTTGGCGGCACGGTCGACGGACAGGCACCTGCCGGCATCGAGACGCTGTCCGTCAACGTGGGCTCCGGCGGCAACGTTCAGTTCCAGGACGCGGTCGGCGCCACTGCACCTTTGGACCTGACGATCACCAACAGCAACTCGACAACCTTCAGCGGCAACACCAACGTCGGCACGTTGACCACGTTCGCCCAAGCCTACTCCGTCGCGTTCCATGGGGCCGTCAACACGATCGACACAGCTACCACGTTTCTCAACACAAACGGCGTGATCTTCGGCAACGTGCCGGCGGTGGACCCGATCAGGTTGACCACGACCGGCGACAGCGTGCAGATCGACGGCCCGGTGACGCTCAATACGGACACCCGCATCGAAACCGCCGGCGGCGACGTCACGTTCACAACGCTCGCCACGATCAACAGTCTGGCCGACGGAGAGAAGGGCCTGACGCTCGACGCGGGGGTTGGTAGCGTGCAGTTCCAGGCGGACGTCGGGACTCAGGCTGCCAACATGAGGCTGGGATACCTGGTGGTCGAAGAGGCCGACGCGGGTGTGGCGTTCGATCAGGTGGCGGCGGTCAACGTGACGGACCGGGAGCCGAACACAATTGATATTGGCTCGACCAACGCGATCACCGGTGGCATCGTGCTCGACGGTGGGGCGGGAACGATCGCGCTCAGCAGCACCGACGGCAACGTCCGCTTCAACGGGCCGGTGAGACTCCACAGCAACACACGTATCGACACTGCCTCGGGGCCCGGGAACGTTCTTTTTACCAACCAGTCGACCGTCGACAGCAAAGCCCTTGAGAACCACGATCTGACGTTGGCGGCCGGCACCGGAGACGTCGACTTTGAGACCAACGTAGGAAGCAACGACCGCTTGCGCGATCTGCGCATCGACAGTGCCGACAACGTGACGGCCGACGCGGCGATCAACGCAACCACCTTCGTGCAGCAGGCGGGTACCGGCACGACAACGTTCAGCGGGCCGGTCGATACGGTCGGCTCGCCGTTGGGTGTGAGCGTGACGACCCTTAACGTCACGGTAGACTCGTCGGTCACTACCCATGGAGGTTCGGTCGATGTGGACGCGGGCGACGCCATCACCATGCACAACGGGGCGTTGATCGCTGCGGGCAACGGGACCATCGCACTGAAGGCGGTGAATGACGTTACGTTGGCCGGTGTGAAAACGGAGAATGCGACGGGAAATGCGGTGAGGATCGAAAGCACCTCCGGCAGCGTGATAGACGGCGGCGACTTGCACGTGGAAGTGGAAGCCGACTCCATCGGTGCAACGGTGAACATCGACGCGGCGACGGGAGTGGGCTCGACGGACCCGCTGGAAACCAAGATCCACGAACTGTGGGTGAATAACAGCACGTCGGGCGCCGTGGAGATTGCCGAAGAGAACGATCTCTCCATCGCCGGGATTTCGAACGTTCACATAATTGGCGCCGACCAGGGCCTGATCAATATCGAGGCCAAGGGAACCATTTCGATCAAGAACGGCACTGCCCTGGAGAGTGGAACCGGCTGGGTAACCCATGCTCCAATCGCCCTGAACGTCACGAACAATCCCTTCGGTCAATTTCTGTCTTGGGCTGACACGGTACAGAATCTGGCGGGGTGGTTTGGCAATGCCGGCGACGGCGGTCGAAACTTCAGCCTGACCATCGAGTGGGACGACGGCCGGAGCCAGACGGTGCTGGGTATCAATCACGGAGATCTGGTCAACCTGCACGCGGACATCGCAGGGCATGACGGCTCACCTCCCTGGATAAACCCCGGCGGATCGACGCTTCCCGAACAAGTGACACTGGACTTGTCGCGGATCTACTCGAGCATCTATCTGTCCCTGCTCAGCCCACCCGTGGCGGAGGCGTTAGTCACGGTCTACAACGACCCGAACATTCGCCTGGAAGATAACAGGGGACCGGACTATCTCAATCAGGCGAGCGAGATCGTACCGACTCCGGTGGCAACTATGTCTCTGGCCGGCAAGATGCCGGAGGCGTTCGAGCGGCCGGTACCGATTCCGCCGCAAGAGATTGCACAGCCGCCGCTGTTTCTGACGACGTCGCGGCTGACTCGGTATGAGGAGATATCCTTCCGAGGGGAAGCACGTCAACAGCAGGTACGGAAGCTGTATATCGTAAAGGTTGTTAACGGAGAGGAAGTAGATCGCACGGACCTGCCACTCGAATGGGTCTCGAAGATGTCCGAACTGCTGACGCAATTCAAAGACAGGGGGCTGCCCAACGGCACGTACCGGATCTACCTTAAGGAACCGAACCTCCCGCAGCGGGAGCTGATGGAGTTCATCAAATCGGAGGATACGATCGGAGAGGCGGTTCGCGAGCCGGGGCGAGGCTCGAATCCGATTCTTCCCGACGAACGGGGATCGGACGTTCCCGAACCGGAAGAGAAACCCGACGCACCGCCGGCCGCCCCGCAGCCCAGTGCCGAGATGCCCAGTGCCGAGAAGCCCAGTGCCGAGATCTCCGAGGATCCTCAGCCGGAGAACGTCTCCGCGTCTTCCCGCGGGGCGTCTCGTTCGGCGCTTGGCGCGGCATTGCTGGCCGGCACGGTCCTGGCTGCCGATTCGACCCGTGGCCGGTGGGGCAAGGCGTTAGACCGGGCCATGGCGAGGTCGGCCGAGCGGCCGCTGACCAAGGTCGAACGAATGTGCCGGCGCTTGCGGCAATAGGTGTTTGGTGAGAGTATTGTCGATCAGAGAACTAGCCCGTTGATGAATTGAGGACTATCATGCCAACTTGTCCATTCTGTCAAGCCGACCTTCAGGAGACTGACGTTCGGTCCGGGCGATGTCCCCGTTGCGGCAAGCAGTTGCCGGCCGAGCAGGCCGCACCGCCGCGGACTTCCGGGGACGGTTCAGCGTCCGAAGAGGCGACGTCTGAATCTTCGCCGCCGAAAACCTCGGATACGGATGATCGACAGCGGATGGGCGAGACGCTCGACGGGGCGCCGTTACCGGAGCCTCCGCCCTCGGAGGAGGACGCCGACACGGCCGACGACTTCCCCGTCGACAAGACGTTGGACGGGGGAGACCCGTCCGAGACGCCGCCGGCAGAGGACCTGATCGGTGACACGGACGACCGCCAATACGCGGAGACGCTCGACAGCGACCGCGTGCCGCCGATGTCCCTTCCTTCCGGCGGAAACCCGCTCAGTTCGATCAAGGCCGAGGGCCGTGCCGCGGTAGCCGAATCAAAACAGGTGATCCCGTCGCGCGTTGTTTGCCAGCAGGACGGGCCAAGGCTGCCCGATGCCGACTACGAAGTGCTGGGAAAGATCGATAAGGGCGGGGTGGGGATCATCTACAGTGCCCGGCAGGCCTCGATCGGACGGCAAGTGGCACTGAAGATGCTCAAGCCGGAGCGGGCCGACGACCAGGGGCAGCGGGCGTCGTTGATCTCGGAAGCGGTCGTCACCGGCGACCTCGAACATCCCAACATTGTGCCGATCTACGACTTGGGGATCAGAGAGGTTCGCCGACCAGAGGGCGAGGCCAAGGGTGAGCTGTTCTACTCGATGAAGCACGTCCAGGGTACGGAGTGGCAAAGCGTCATCTCATCGCAAACCGAAGAGGAAGACCTCGACGCGCTGTTGAAGGTCTGCGACGCCGTTGCCTTCGCCCACAGCCGCAAGGTGATCCACCGCGACCTGAAACCCCGAAACATCATGCTCGGCGATTTCGGCGAAGTGTTGGTGATGGATTGGGGGCTGGCAACGTCGCCGGACGACAAGGGCAACGGCGAGGCCGAAGGCACGCCCGCCTACATGGCGCCGGAGATGGCACAAGGCCATACCGAGCGGATCGGGTTCCACAGCGACGTCTACCTGCTGGGGGCAATACTGTACGAGATCATCACGGGTAATCCGCCTCACCCGGGTGAGACCGTCAAGCAAAGCGTGGCCGCAGCCGCGGAGAACGAAATCCGGCCGACCAACCGGTCCGGTGAGTTGCTCGATATCGCCCTGAAGGCCATGGCCACTGCGCCGGAAGACCGCCACGCCGACGTGGGCGAGTTCCAGGACGCCGTGCGGCAGTATCAGGCCCATTCCCAGAGCAGCCTGCTCGCCACCCGGGCGAAGGGGGATCTGGATGAAGCCGAGCGCGAAGGGGACTACAAGGTATTCGCACGGGCTCTGTTCGGGTTTCAGGAGGCGTTGGAGCTTTGGGACGGCAACGCCGCAGCCCGGTCCGGCGTGTCGGAAGCCGCGACGGCCTACGCGGGCTGTGCCTTGAACCGAGGCGACTTCGATCTGGGCATCTCGCTGCTGGACAACCTCGACGAGCAAGATCCGCAGCGGAACAAACTGCACCAGCGTCTCCAAACCGGCGCACGCGACCGCGACCGGCAGGAAAGTTGGCGCCGCAACGCCAAACGTATCGGGTTGGCGCTGGTGGCGACGATCTTCGTTGTGATCATCGGATCGTTCTTCTGGGTGCTGAGAGCGGAAGGGATTGCGGTCAAGGAAAAGGAAGAAGCGGACCGGCAGAGAGGGATTGCTGTAGAGCAGAAAGGAATTGCCGTAGATCGGAAGAAGGAGGCAGATAGGCAGAAAGGAATTGCCATAGATCAGAAGGAGGAGGCAGACAGGCAGAAAGGAATTGCCGTAGAGCAGACGAAAGAGGCAAATAGACAGCGAACCATCGCCGAGAAGAACGAGGAGAAAGCACAATACAGTGCCTACGTGACCCGGATCGGCCTGGCGGAGGCGAGCATCGGGGAAAACGCGTTCGACCGAGCCGGCACGCTGTTGCAGCAGTGCCCCGAGGAGCAAAAGACGACTTGGGAATGGGGGCACTTGTGGCATCTCTGCACGCAGGCCCGTGTTAAGTTTAACGCTCAGCAACGGATCGAGGCCGTGGCGTTCTCGCCGGACGGAGGGCGTTTTGCCACCGGTGGCTGGGGCGGCACGGTTGATATCTGGGACACGGCAACTAGAAACAGGATTCGGACTCTTGAGAACGGCGTCGAGGACGTTTTCGCCGTAGCCTTCTCTCCCGACGGTAAACACCTTGCCGCCGGCACGAACGACAAACCGAACTACATCAAGATCTGGAACGTCGACTCTGGTGAACTCGTCCAAGAACTCGCAGGACACGGCGACGCTGTGTTGAGCGTCGTCTACTCAAAGGATGGACAGAAGCTGTTGACGAGTTCCTACGACGGCACGGCCAAGCTATGGGACCTGACGACCGGCGAGGTGCTGCAAACCTTCGAGGGCCACGACTGGTGGGTCTGGTCGGCGGCTTTCGATCCGAACGAAAAAAGAGTCGTCACTGCCAGCCAGGACGGGACGGCGATCGTCTGGACGGTCAAGACGGACAAGACGGCCGAAACGGAAAAGGAAGACAAGGCGGATGAGACGGACAAGGCAAACAAGAAAGGTCCGGCGGCGTTCCGGGGGCATAAGGGACCGGTGTATGCTGCCGCCTTTTCACCCGACGGCCGGCACGTGGCCAGCGCGGGCTACGACAAGCGAGTGCTCCTTTGGGAACCCAAAGAAGCGACGCACTTCGACATCGAATTGGCGGTGAAGAACAAGGATAACCCGGCGCCCGTCTACGAGGTCTTGAGCGGTCACACGGCCCCCGTTCGCTCGCTGCAGTTCTTCCCCCGGTCCGGCGCGGAATCCTCTCCCGATTCCGACGAACAACTCCTGGTCAGCGGCAGCAACGACAATACGGTGAGGGTTTGGGACCCTCGCAGCGGGGAATTACTCCGAACGCTGAGGGGCCACGGAGGTTGGGTGCTGTCTTGCGCGTTTGACCCCCAATCTTCTATCGACAACCCTCGGATCCTCTCGGGCAGTCACGACCGGTTTGCAAGGATCTGGAGTTTCGCCGAATACGAAGAGCTTCGCGTATTCGGAAGGCGTATCCATCGAGGTCACAAAGACGCCGTTCTCGGGGGGGCTTTCTCGTTTCCCGACGGCTTGAAGATCGCCAGCGCCAGCCGCGACCGCACGGCCAGTATCTGGGATTTCAACTCCGGTGAGCAGGGCCTGCACTTACAGGAGGGGCACGAATACCTGGCGTCAACCGCCCTCTTCTATCCCGACGGGAAACGACTGCTTACCGCCGCCGTCGACAATACCACCAGAATTTGGGACGTCTCCACCGGTGCACAGCAGTTTCGGCTTGACAAGACCGGCGCCAATGCCGTCGTGGCGGTCTCGCAGGAGACCGATTCGCAGAAGGCCCGATGGATCTTGACCGGCAGCGACCAGGACACGGCAAAACTGTGGAACGCGCAAACCGGCGAGTTGATCCGAGAACTCGATGACCACCACTCCGAAGTCACGGCCGTGGCCGTCTCGACCAACAACCAGTGGCTGATGACCGGTGATCGGGCAGGGAAATGCCGCCTGTGGGACGCCAATAAGTACGCGTTGCTCTGGGAATCGGCCAAGCATTCTCGAGCCGTGAACGCCGCCGTGTTCCTTCCCGGGCAAGGACAAACCCCGGAGCGACTCTTGACTGCCAGTGCGGACAACACGGTGGCCCAATGGGATCTAAAAACGGGTGAGGAGCATGGCACGCTGCTGCTGAAACATCCCGATGCCGTCACGTCGATGGCCCTCTCGGCCGACGATCGGCTACTGGTGACCAGTTGTGGCGACAACGTCGTCAGGCTTTGGGACGTGGACCGCGCCGTGGTAGTCGGGAAGATCTCCGGCGGGGACGAGACGGTTAATCGGGTGGCAATCGTGGCGGGCAACGGCGGCCAGGGGTTCCTGCGAGTGGCGACCACCAGCGCACCCAACGTGGTGCGTCTGTGGGACTTGCGGGACCGGCAAGAGATCCGAGAGATCACCGGCGCCGATGGAAATGCGTTCTTGCGTCTCGATCCGGGAAGCCAATTAGCCTGGTCAGCCGTCTTCCATCCCGACGGCAAACGCCTGCTCACCGTAGGTGGCAACGAGGCCTGCTTGTGGGATATCGACACCGGAGACTCAATGCTCGACTTCAGCCCGCACGATGCCGTTGCGTCTGCCCACTACTCGCACGACGGGAAATACCTGATCACCGGGAGCTGGGACGGCACGGCCAAGGTCTGGAACACCGAGACCGGCATCGTCGAGAGCAGACTTCGCGGGGGACACGATACGCTTGTCAACAGCGCCGTCTTCCATCCGGACGATTCTACGACGGCACTTACCGCCAGTAACGACACAACCGCCAAACTCTGGAAACTCGCAAGCGAGAACGGAAGCCCGACGTGGGCAGTCGTCAGAACATTCACCGGACACACCGGCCGCGTCAGCAGCGCCGTGTTCTCTCCCGACGGAAATCAAGTGCTGACGGTATCCGACGATAAGACGGCCCGCGTCTGGGACACGGCCACCGGAGAGGAACTGCCGTTCTCTCCGCTGAAGGAGCACATTCAGAGCGAGTTTACTCACGATCAGGCCGTCCTCTGCGCCGCATACTCCCGTGACGGGCAATGGATCGTCACCGGCAGCGAGGACAATACGGCAAGGCTGTGGCACGCCGCGACCGGCAAGCCCGCAATGGCCGGCGATCTTACAACCGAGGAAGCGGACGAATCCGCTGAGCCGGCCACGGACGAAACGGATGAGCCGGCGCTCGTCGAGAAAGCCCCACTGATCCTGGAGGGGCATTCCGCCGGCGTTACGTCCGTCGCTTTCTCCCCGGACGGTGAGCGTGTGATTACCGGAAGCCGGGACAGAATGGCTAAGCTCTGGGAACTACGCGGCGGCGACGAGATTCTCACCCTGAAGAAACACGCCGAGGAGGTGACCTGCGTCGCGTTTTCACTAGACGGCAAGAGCATCCTCACCGGCAGCCGCGACGGAACGCTCATCCTTTGGCCCACCACGAAACCACCGTCGCAGAAACCTCCCAGCCGGTAACACCGCGCCGGCGGGTAGATCCGATTTCTTCACCGGGATCGTTACCAAAGGATCTGCACGGCCAGATACGCCGATTGCGCGTCGTCGCGCCCCCTCTGGAACTTTTCCGCAATCATGACACAATAAGAGGAGCGGCTTGGATCACACGACGTGTCTCGGTGTGTGCCCGGTGGCAAAAGGAGAGCGAACGCATGTGGCAGGTCGGTGATGAACCGGTTCCCGGATACCGGCTGGAATCGTTCCTCGGCGAGGGATCGAATGCCGTCGTGTGGCAGGCCTCGGCACCCGGCGGCATGGCGACCGCGTTGAAACTGATCAATCTTGGTGGAAAGCTGGGGCTGAAGGAGTTTCGCGGTATCCAGCGGGTCAAGGAGATCCGCGATGCCCATCTGCTGCCGATCACTGCTTTCTGGCTGCTCGACGATCAGGGAAACGTGCTCGACGATCGCGCGATGCACTGCCTGGACAATTGGGTACACGGACAAGAAGAAGTCACCGGCACCGTTCGGGTTCGGCCTCGGTGGCCCAGGACGCTGGTGGTCGCCATGCCCCTGGCCAACACGAACCTCTTCGACCTGTTGGAGCAATACAAGAACCGGGGCTGCGTGGGGATTCCAGTCGACGAGTTGCTCGACTACATGGAAGACGCCGCCAAGGGCATCGACTTCCTCAACAGCCCCCGCCACGACCTCGGCGGCGACCCGGTGGCCGTTCAGCACTGTGACGTGAAACCACAGAACATCATGCTGGTGGGCGACTCGGCCGTGGTTTGCGACTTCGGACTCGCGCGGGTGGCCGGTGGAGACGAGAACCTGCGTTCGCTCACCGGCCCGGCCGGGACACCCGCCTACATCGCCCCGGAATGCGTCCACGGCGCGGAGCCCAGCCGTGCTACCGACCAGTACTCGCTGGCGATTACCTATTTCGAGCTCCGCACCGGCGTGCTGCCCTTTGCCGCCGAATCGCTGGAGGAGGTTTTCGGCGTCCACACCGGGGGCCACCTCCAACTCGATCCGTTGCCGCCCGCGGAGCGTGCGGTGATCCGCCGGGCAACTTCGCTACAGCCGGAAGACCGCTTTCCCACCGCGTTGAAAATGGTCCGCGCGCTCAGGCAATCGGTCGGGCCTCGGCTCGATTCCGCGTCTGCGGCTGTGGCTGACGAGGTTGCACACGTCCGCGACACCGACGAGGTGTTGGAGTCGGCGCTGGACTCGAAACACGACGCCCGCCTGTTGGTCGATCGGGGCACGGCCTCGTTGAAACAGGGTGACGTCGAGGCGGCTATCGACGACTTCGACAAGGCCATCGACATGGCCCCCGACATGGCGGAGGCCTACTACGGCCGTGCGATGGCCCACGGGGCCACGGCGGAATACCGCCGCAAACACGCCGCCGCTTTCGACGAGCAGGCCCATTCAAACTTTGCCCGGGGTGACTTCAGCCACGCGATCGCCGATTTCAGCGAGGCCATCCGCATCAACCCCGAACTGGCCACCGTCAACCGTTGCCGCCTCCTTCGTAACCGGGCACTTGCTTATCGTATCCAGGGTGACTACGACAAGGCCATCGCCGACTGCAACGAGGTGATTCGGCTCCATCCCGACTTCGCCAGGGCCTACCACGACCGTGCCTTGGCACACCGGGCCAAACTGGACTACGACCACGCGATCGTCGATCACCTCGAGGCCGTCCGCCTGTCGTCGGGCAACGCGTCGTCGGGCAACGCTTCCGGGGACTACTGCTCCGAGTGTGCCGCCGCCTACCGCGAGCGCGGCGACGCCTACTACCGCAGACGCGACTACGATCGGGCACTAGCCGACTACAACGAAGCGATCCGTATCCGGCCGCGGTGGGGCATCGCCTACAATCAACGCGGTCGCACCTACGCTGCCAAGGGCGAATACTCGGGAGCCATCGACGACTACGGTCGCGCGCTGCAACTCGACAAGAAGTTCGCGCACCTCTACCATTACAATCGCGGCAACGCCCATCACAAGAACGCCGACTACCACGAGGCCGTCGCCGATTTCACGCAAGCCCTCGAACAAAAACCCGATTACGGCAGAGCCTACCTCGGGCGCAGCCGGGCCTACAGAGAGCTGGGAATGGAAACCGAGGCGCAATCCGATGCAGCCAAGGCCGAGTCGCTGAAATAGAACGGCTGCTACTTGGACGGACGACAAGTGGGAACCGGTACCGGCTTGCAAACCGCGCGCGGAATGCAGACGATCACCGTGTACGGCTCCATCGTGCATACGGTCCGCGGAACCTTCTCCGTCTTCTGAACACACTTCTTCACGACGACCGTATAGGGCACCTTGCGGAGGATCTGCACGGGTACCATTTCGCACGGCTTCGCCGGCCCGCAACCCTTCACCGGCTCGCACGGTTCACAGCCGCCGGTCGGCTTCGGCTGCCACACCGTACAGGGGCGACACCGGTAACGGGTTTCCTCGACGTACTCCACCGTGTTGACGACCTTCTCGACCATCTCTTCCTTATAGACGGGGCGGTAGAAGGTGCGCTCCTCTTCGTCGAAGTCGGTCTCCTGGCAGGTTTTGCAACAAGAGGGCGTCTTCAAACAGGCTCGCTTCAAGCCGCAGCCCTTCTCCGCGCAAACCGCGCTGCCGCAAATCGCCACCAACAGGCCCACCGCTATCGCTACGATTGTCGCTCTGGTCATCGGCCGTCTCCCTGTACAATCCTGCCGTACTTACGCGCTAAACTCTAACGTTTCTTCCGCCGGTAGGTCGTATTCCCATTAGCGGCGTTTGCTCGGGTGATTCAGGTTACCCAACCTACAAAGTGGTGCTAACCGGCATATCCGAACCGCTCGGCCCTGGGTGGAGCCACCGCTGTCTGGGGCACGTCGCGATCCGCATACCCCTACGATACCCGCAACCCATACAGGCCGCAAGGTTTACCCAGGCCTCCTGTCCGGAATAATCGCTACCCAGGGCCGGAATCTGTGCGGATTAGGGGGACGCGCCTGACGGATGCCACCGATCCCGCGGCCCGCCGGCCGCTCGGCTCCCGCGTTACCTGCAAATCCCTGCCTCTCGCTAAAGACGGCAATCCTCCCGGACGAAGAGAATTGATAGTAACGATTATTCAGATCGCAATGATGGTGAGTATTTCTCCCGGAGAAGGAATTCTAATGAAAGCTTCCGGATACCTCGGTTTGGCGGTGATCCTGTTCGGCATCGGCGGCACCTTCTCGGTTGCGAATGCTGCCGAGCCGCCAGGCGGTGTCACGACTGTCTGGAACATGCTGGGCATTCCCCAGGGGATCCAAGGCTTCCGAGATGCCACACTCAACCGCGGCGGGCGTTTTCCCGGACTAGAACGAAAGCCCCCGCTGAAAAGGATCGGCGATCCCGCCAACCTTGCGGAAGACCAACCCAAGGTCGTTCAGGACGCCGCGAAGATCAAGATCGAGGAAGATCTGGCCAAGCAGAAGATCAAGGCGATCAAGTATCTGGCCCAGATCGGCTGCGGATGCCACAAGGACGTGGACGCAGCGCTGCTCGACGCGTTGGATGATTGCACCGAGGAAGTTCGATACGAAGCAGCGATGGCCTTTTGCAACGCGGCCGGCGATCCGTGCGATACCTGTACGGGATCCGGCTGCTGCAACGCGAAAACGATGACGAAGTTGTACGACGTGGCCTACGGGCAGGACGCCAGCGGCTGCTACAAGGAGCGTTCCACCCGAGTTCGCGCCGCCGCCCAGACCTCGCTGAGAGCCTGCCGCCGCGTTGTCCCCGTGGTCCCCGCCACCGTGCCCGAACTGCCCGGCGACGTGGAACTCCCTGGAGATATCGAAATGCCGCGCACGAGACCGGGGGACCTTCCTTCCGAACCGAGCGCTGTTCCCAACGGCGTCGAACCGTTGCGGCTGAAGGAACGGGGGCCGAGGGAGCCGACGCCTGCAGTTCCTCCCGCGGAAGATACTTCCGGCATCGTCAACCCGATCACGCTGACCGGCTTGGCGCAAGACGACGAACTCCGCTTCTCCGAGTCGCGACCGGCGTCTACCACCGAGCGACCCGCGGCGACCAGCGTTCGGCCCGCGGCTGCCAACGTTCGGTCCGTCCAGCGGGGTCACGACGGGCCCCCTTCGCCCGGTCGCCCCCGGAACTACGTCTACCGAGCCTCCGGCACGAGCTACGGCGAAACCGGGGCTTCCAAGGGGGGAGACTACGGTCGCAATCCGATGTGGTGGGAAAACACGTCGAAATTCAGGATCCACCGGTAACACGGTGGGCCAGCCAGTCGGCCAAACGCGGATGCAACGGAACCTTGTGCCGGAGCATTCGCCACCGGTTCCCCCTCACCGGTGACGGACGTCGATTTGCAGGGAATCCGAATCGCCGAACTTCAGGGCATCCTTCTTGATTGCCGCTTCGGTCGTGAAGCGGATTTCATAGCCCCTCACGTCACTCTCTTTGGCATCTTTGTAGGTGAACGAGTGGCAAGCCGTGCCGACCTTGGGATAGAAGCGTCGTTCGACGACGTCAGGCCGGGGCCGCATCTCCACCTTGACCCAGTGCAACGGATTCTCGGGCCGGTGCATTTCCTTGATCTCGATCCGGTATCCGGTGGTTGCCTCTAGAGGAGAGGTTTGCAGCTTGAACTCCACGTCGTCGATCCGAAACGGGGGAAGCTCGTTGGCGGGGTGGATCAACTCGCCGACGGCCTTCGTTTTGGTCGGCGAAGTCTCTCGTGGCTTGAACCACACTCGGACCTCCGCCCTTGTGGCGTTCGTCGGCCAATTGATGAGGTCCTCGCACATCAACCGTGGGACCGGCTCACCCCGCTTGTAGTTCGAGTCGTAGAACGTGCGAATCTCCCCTACGTCAACATTGGATTCACCACCCGACTTCGGCTGGATTTCTATCCATACTTCCTTTGGGCGAGGGCTGAATTGCTCCGCTGCAGCGTTGCGGATCGAGACGTCGACAATGCCATCTATCGCTCGAGTGGGATCGTGTGCTTGGACGACGAACTGCCCGACGGTGCGGCTCTCCCCGCCATCGTCCGGGGCGTACGGCTCGAATACCAGCCTGGCTCCGTCTTGGGTGAGCCGAAGCCTCAGCCCCTCCCCACCCGTCACGCTCACCTCTTTGGAAACCGTTGTCTTCTTCCGCTTGACGCGTACGTCGTACTGCCTCTCGTGCTGGCCGTACGGGATCAGGACCGCCGTGTTGATGGTGCCCTCCTGGATGAACGAACCGCTGCGCTGCCGAACCTCGTAATTCCATATCCCGAGCGACTCTTCCAACTCTTCCTGCAGAATTGCCGTGGCCTTGGCAGGGCGGAAGCTGCAGCGATCGTGTATCTTCAGAGTCGTCTCAAGGTGTGAGGGCGGTCGTTCTTCTCCGGGTTTGTCTAGAGCGAACCCCACGACGTCCAAGCGATTGTCCCCCATGCGGGAATCATCTACGGCCTTGATGACGTCCTTCAGGCTCTGCTGCACCGCAACGTCCACGTTGTTGATCTTGATGGTATCGGGGTCCGTGGTATGGCCGTTCTGATTATTCAAGCCGTCGGTAATTACAATCACGTGTCTGGCTTCCCCCGCAACGCGGTTTTCCTTAATCGCCATGATGATCGAGAGGTAGAGGGGAGTGATTCCGTTCGGTTTCAGCGTGGCGAGTTTGGCAATGACGTCGGCCTTCATTTTCTGCGTCAACGGCTGTGGCGTCAGGATCCATTGGACGTCGCTGCTCATCGGGGGGGACTTGTGTTGTGGGACGAGTTTACCGTCTTTCTTAAAGATGTCCTTGTTCCAGCCGTTGCGGTGGCCGTAGACGATCAGTCCGACGCGCGGTGGCTTCTCGGAAGCCGCCAACCGCCGGAGCATCTTACCCAGCGCGTTTCTGGCCCCGGTCATCTTTATCCCGAGTTCGGTCCCGTCCACGGAATCCTGCATGCTGCCGGACGAGTCGAAGACGAAGACAACCGAAGCGTCTCGTTCTCCGGCGGAGACGCGAACCGTGGAGTCCTGATCCTCCAGCTTGTACTCGACGTGCAAGGCCTCCGCGGCGAATCGGCACGGTTGTTCGCCCACGTGGCCGCGGTAGTAGACGCGGGCGGTCATGGCAGCGGAACTGTTGGAATCCCCCTCGCTGATGAGCGACTTGAAGTAATCGCTGTTGGCGATTTCATATTCGCCCGGCCGACGCTCCTTGGAGTCGCCGGGAATCGCAATCGGAATGCGCAGACCGGCGCTGCCTACTATTCTGATGGGTGGCCCGGACTTCTTTTCATGCAGATAGTACGCCGCTTTGCCGCCGGGCAAGCCATTGCCCAGCAAAGCGGCCCCAGCGTCCAGCTCGACGGCCGTTGCGTGGGGAAGCGTCTTGCCCTGGTCATCGGCCAATAGCTGCTGGAGTTCCGTCGGTGTCAGCAGTCTTCTCGCCACGGGCGACAGCCGTTCCAGGCGGTCCCTGGCGGCCTTCGAGCTGATCCTTTTCGGAGACGAATCACCGCCAGCCGGGCGGACAATCCGGTCGACAAGCGTCTCGGCAGACGTCAGATAGCTTTCCGCCGCGATTTCAAAGAAGGGGCGTTTGCCGCCGGGCTCTGCTCCCCAGAAGTCTTCCATGGCCCGCCGGGCGTGCCAGAGCATCAGGTGGTGGTGATCGAGATTGCGGAGTTGGCCGGTGGGGTCCGCCACGCCGGCGGTCCAGAGATCGTGGTTCAGCAAGGCCGCCGACACCCGCACCACCTGGTCCGCCCGGCTGCAACTTATCCGGGTCTTCGTAGCGGAGTATTCGGCCTGGTCCGTTGCTTCCGTGCCTTCGATCAGCATGCCTCGCGTCTCCGCCAGCAACTCGTCGGTTTCGGTGTACACGCACTTCGGCGCCGAGGCGCCGTCCGGAAGGTCGTCGGGTTTCAGTTCGGCGTTGTTTCCGTACAGGCGCTGGCGGACGCGCCAACCCTGCACGGCAAACCGCTCGAGCGGTTGATTCCGCACGGCCGGCTTCAAAGACGAGTTGAAGCTCTCCACCGATTTGAGAATTGTCAAGGCGGGATGCTCGGACCAGGCAACCAGTCGACTCAGGTACGGCGAGAGGGCCTGTTCCGGGTCGTTGTCTTCGTCCGTCGGGCCACCGGTGGAAGCACCCTCACCTTCGTCGTTCTCGACCGTCAGGAATATCCCGAGGAGTTTACGGCGGCGCTCACCGGTGACCAACGGCACGGCCAACACGCTGGCAATGCGTCGGCATCTTCCCTTGTGGGCACCGAGATCCTCCGCGCATACCCTGCATTCTTCGGCGTACACGTCATCGAGCACCCTCAGCCGTTCCTCTACGATCGCACGGGCAGCATCGGCGGCAGCCGGCACTCCGTCGTCGGCCGACCGTTCCAACACCGCCGCCAGTTGGCAATTCTCGCGGATCAACTCTTCCAACTGATCGCGCAAGGCGGCTTCCTCGGTCTTGGAGCCTCTCTCGCGAAGCCGCCCGCAGAGCCATTGCGCCAGGTACGGGGCCCTGGCCCAGACTTTGTCCCGCGTTTGGAACGCGTCGGCGAGTTTTCTAGCGTTCTCGACCGCGGCATGATAGGTGTCGTGCGGGGGCGTGGACGGTTCTTCCCGCTTCTCGCCGAGCGCCGCCTCCCACTGCTGTGCTGCGTAGCCAAGGCTCTCACTGTCGCCCACGAAGAGATGGTCCTCGGCCGTTCGGCGTTTCTTGTCGGCCGCTTCCACCGCGGATTGGATCCAATAGTGAGTTCGTTCGTCTTTCGGCGCGGCGGCTTCTTCCGCCTTATTGCGGAGTTGGAGGGCCCGTTGAACGTGCTCCGCGTTCTGCTGCCACGTGTCCGGGTCGAGATAGGCGTTGAGCATCCGCAGAAACCGCAACTCGATGAGGTCGGGCTGCTTGCCCGAGTTGGTCTTGTCGACGAACTGCAGTGCTTCGTCCAGTCGGTTCCGTTCGAGCGGCAGCGCCGATTCGTCCGCCTCGCGGCCGTCCGCGTATTCTCCCCGTGCCCAGTTCCAGGCCGCCTCTGTGGCATCGAGATAGTCCGGTGGCGAAGCATCCTTGGAGTTGGTCTCCGGCGGCGGTGCTCCGGAGCCGTTTCCATTCGTGTCGCCGCCGTTGGCCGGCTCGGCGGGCTCCGGCGGGTCAGGCTCGCCCGCGGCGGTTTCTACGGGCGTTCCCTCGTCGGCACCGGATTCGGCGGGCCGATCTCCCGTGCCGTTTTCGGCCCCGGCCGCCGGGTCTTCCCTTGAGTTCAGCCACGCGTCGAGTTGCTCGCGGGCGACCGCAACGTCGTCGGCGTGGGCAACGCGGAGCCGGCGAGCCATAGGCAGACTATGGGCCGCCACGTCGCTGTGGGCCACCGCTTGCTCCAGTTCTCCGGCCAACTTGTTCAGGTCCAATCCCCTATCACCAGGATTGCCCGCTAGCGTCCACTGCTCCAACTCCAGCAAACCGTGCTGGAACTTCTCGAACTTCAGCGGGTCAACTCGATACGCATAAGCGTTGCGAAGCTGTTTGTGTCTGTTCCACAACTGGCCCACTTGAGCCCAGGAGATGTTCGTCGGTTCCCACTTGGCGGGTCCAAGCTTCTGGGTAAAGACGAGCGGGTAGTCGGCATCGGCGGGCAGGAGCATGGGCACCTGGACGTCGTCGCGATTCTTGACCGTCCACTGCTTGACCTCCTTCTGCAGGTAGGCGATCAGTTCCTGCAAAGAAACTTCTTCATTCTCACGGCCGTCCTCGGCACCATCGGCTTCGCCCCGAAGGCCGCGCCAGAGGAAGTGTCCGAACACGGAGCCGGAGAATTGTGGGGCCGCCCAGCCGATCTGGCCGGGGCCGCAGGAGTTCAGCACCGTGAGGTTGCGATCTTCGACGATGGCCTTTTTGACGACGTCCTGCAGACGTTCCGCAAAGCCGTTGTAGAGCACTCCCATGTTCCAGTTGGCGTCGATGCGGTTGGCGTCGAGAATCAGGAGTGTCTTGACATTCTTGCGTTCTTTGAGAGCGTTGAGGAGTTCGCTTACCGGCAACCATTTCTCCGGTACCGGCAGCCATTTGTCCGGCGCCTCTTCCAGAGCCCCGGGAAGTAGCAGGCACGGGCGGTTTTGCCCGTCGACGATTCCGTGCATGCTGAGATAGATAATCACGAGGTCGCCGCTGGGCCCGCCTAGGTTCAGCTCTTCTGTTCTGAGCTTCTTCAGTAAGTCCTCCTTGGAAACCTGGTCGAGCTTGGTATGCTTGAAGGCGTTCCTGTCCTTCTTGATTTTGGCGATCCGACTCACGTCTTCGGTTGCCCAGGCGTTGGGTGGGATCGGCCAAACGTAGTTGGTGGCCGCGAAGGTCACCAGCGGCGTCTGTTGCGGCGTGCGCGTAATGTACCACCAATACCCTCCGAGCAGCGCGACCAGCACGACGACGTAGGCAGCGAGTTGGAGATTGCGCCGGCGCACGCGACTCTTGTGCGGATCGGCCTTTTTTTCACCTACCCAGCCAGGGGTCTTCTTGCCCGCGACAGGCTTACGGCGCGAACCGTCTTGCGACTGGCCGCGCCATCCGGGTTTATCAGAGGGAGGCTGGGAAGGCATTGATGATCTCCATGATTCGGATTGAGGCACGCACGCCGTCGGCCGACCTATTCCTTCGGCAACCGGATTCTGGCCGGCGTGGTCTTCCCCGTTGCAGCGAGGTCGACCTCTAGTTGGTTCTTTTCGCCGTAACCGACGCGGGATTGATCTGCCTCATTCGGCTTTGGCTCGATGGTAACACCTTTTGCTTCCATCACAGGGGATTTGTTACCGGCGGAATCCGTGGCCTGAAACAGAATGCTGTAGTTTCCCGGCGGCAACAACTTGCCTTTGATCTTGGTGGGCAGTGAAATCAGGCACCAGCCTCTTGCGTCGGGCTGAGGCGGGGACAAGAGTCTCTCTCCCTTCTCGAGTTCACCCGATCCGTCCTGATCGATACCGACTTCCATCTTGATCTTTTCCACGCCGCTGAGGTCCTCGCATTGCAGGCCCAACAGCAGCGGCTCACCCTGGAGGATCCTGCCGTCGGCGACCGTGCCGGTGCAAACGGGTGGCTTGCTGTCCAGGAAGATCTCGACGGAGTGCCTTGGCGGATCGAGGTCCTCCCGCGTACCGGACGAGGGTAATCTCAAGGCGACCTCCAAACGAACCTTGCCGTCGTCCAGCCTGTCGTCTTGCAGGTCCATCCGGAAATCCTGCACGCTGGCCCGGACCTTCACCATACCGGTCGGTGTAAGCTCCGGCCGAGCGACGGTCACCTGCCGATTGCCGAAAAAAGGCTCGATTTTGACGGGCTCAACACCGCGGCTCTGACTGACAAATCGCACCTGAATATAGCCGGGCGGATCCGCTCCGTGCGGGACCGTGCCACCCCAATCGGCGAGCTGTCCGCGAGGATCGTCCACCTGGAAAGCCAGCGGGATTGGCCCGTCCGGTCGATACGCCTTGCCTTCCTCGGGCGAGGTGATGCGTACGCCGGGGCGGTTGATCTTGGAAACCTGCCCGTGTTGTTCCCGCTCGATCCGGAATGCAAAGACCCGCGGGTAGCCATCGACGTGCAATCGCAGGAAGAGTTCCCTTGGCGCAAGCGGATCGACCGTCATGGGCCACTCCACCGGTTCGTCGGGGGAGGTAATAAGCATCTTCGACCGGACGGTCTTGAATCCGACGTCGGGTCCCGTATCCCAGGTCACGTTGATCGGCTTCTTCGAGGAGATCTCGGGTAACGACGGATTGGATCGTCCACGAGCGTCGGTCTTGCGTACGCCGACGTGAACGTTGACCGCGCGCTGCCGGGGGTCGTAACTCGGCAACGATTCGAGCTGGACGTATTGCCGCGGATCGACCGGCACGAAGTCCAGCCAATAGTACCATGCGGGCGCGGCCGAATCCGTGTCGTTCTTGTCGTGAATCACGCACGCCCACACGCACAGTCCCGAATCCGGCTGGGGATCTACCTCCGTTTCGGCGCGTGCATCCGGCGGCGCGGCGGGCTTTGGCTCGGTGAACGGAACCTGTTCGGGACCGCTCTTCGGCGGCAGCGTCATGGACTCCGCCGCGGTGAGCTCCTCCACGCCGAGTTGCCATTTTCCCGCCTTCTTGACGAGCCGGTCGGGCGAAGGCAATTCACTCCGTCGGTGGGTCGACAGTCGCAGCAATTGGACCGTCACGTCCTTCTTGTCTTCGGAGAGATTCTGCAGATCGAAACGGAATTCGGTAGCTCGACCGGGAAACGGGCGGAGACTGATCGGATCGGTCCCGGTCATGAGCGTGCCGTGTTCTCTGCCCACCCGATACACCTGCAATTCGACCGTATCCGGCGCAGGCAACTTGAACGTAACCTTACAGGGAGGAGCCGTCTTGTTGCCGGCGCGGACCGACACGTTCACCTCGGGCGGCCTCGTCGCTCGGTTGTCCGCCAAGGCGACGACAGAATACTTGCGGATCGTTTCGTTCTTCTCCAACGTAATCTCTTCAGGTTGACCCGGCTCGATTTTCGTTTTTCCGTTGGCCGTCAACACTTGCAGCAGGTCCGGGTAGTAGTCCAGCGTAATCTCGGCCTTTTGGCCGGAGAGGTCCGTCGCAACAATCTCGATCTGGAACTCTCCCTCGTTCTTGCCCGGACCCAGTTGGGGCGTTTTCGAGCTGCCGGTGACCGTCAACGCCGGTTGGCCGGGCGGCGGCGGAAACCGGACGTCGCGGACAATGGATCCGACGGTTGCTGCCTCGTGGATCTTTTTCGCGTCTCGCGGGTCGACCAGCCGGAGCAATCGTTCTGCGCGGCGGAAATCTCCGTCGGCCCGGGCCGCGTGAATCTCCTCAGGCAAGCCTTGGTAGAACGTGCCGAGATCCTTACCGAATGTACGGCATGCTTCCCAGAAGCCCTCTTTCTTGGAGCCCGGCTGCTTCAAACCGATTTTCTCGTTCGAGCCGGCCAGCATGACAAGCTGCTTTTCCAAATTCGCCTGTTTGACGAGGAGTCCACGCTGCCAGTCGGCGAACTTCTTGGCCTCTTCGTTCAACTCGTTCACGTCATCGTCCGTCAACGCGCGAGTTTTCGGAGGGGTCGATTTCAGGGCGTCCAAGGCATCGAGCAACATGATGCGTTGGTCGCGGGAGAGCAATGGGAAACCCAGCAAGGCCTCAATGCGGCAGGCCCTGCCCGGCCGCTTAACTCGGAATTCGCTGTTCTTTTCCGGCTTTTCGGCCATTTCCTCGACTTCGCGGTCGAGGCGGTCTCGGAGGCGTTTGGCCGGGCCGCGCAGTTGCAGCGCGCCGTCGACCAACCCTGTCAGAATACTCTCCATCTGGCTGCGCGACTCCCCGTCGGCCACCGCCGTTTCCAATCGCTCCAAGTCCTTGGTGAACTGACTCAACTTGTCAAGCAGTCCGGAAACGTCGTCATACGCGTCGTCGTGCGGATGAGTCTCGGCGCTGGTGGAAGCCTGCGAAAGGCGTGCGTACCACCGGAGGTAGTAGGGCGCCGCAAAGACGAGATCGTTCTTCAGTTGGACCAGCTCCCGGACCTTGGCTGTGGTCTCCTTCTCCCGGGGTATTCCCTTGAAGCCCACGTGACATTTGCTCTGCTCCTGCCAGAACTTCTCGTCGCGATTCGCCATGACAACCTGGAGGCCGGTGTCTAGTTCGGCTCTGTTGATCCCTTTGCCGCCCCGATAGCGCGACTCGTAATGCACCAGCTTTTCGAGATACTCGCGCCAAAGATGAGGAGCGTAGTCGACCGGCAACCAGGAATCGTCTTGGCGTGTCATTCTCTCGGGAAGTTCCCATGCCTGTTTCGCGAATTCTCTCACCGACGGCGGGGTCTCGTCCAGCGCGGCGGGCTTCTCTTGCCCGTTGCCGGCGCCTCCGGGCGTCTCTTTCGACGACTTCTCGGCAGCGGCACACACCAGGACATCGTCCGGCGGATTCGTGACGGTTCCCTCGCCGCCTTGCAGCAGCCAGGGTGTCTGGACTTGCCGGCCGCCGACCTCGCGCTCTACCCAACTGCCGACCCCGTCGCGAACGTATCGATAAAGCTCCGCCAGGCCGACGTTGCCGTCCGAGTCGTCTGCACGATTGGCGGCCCCCTTGAGTCCCTCGGTGACGTAGTAGCCGAAGATCGATCGGCCTGCTGGAAATGAGGCATGAGAGGCCTGCAACGGGCGGTTCGACGTCAGCACCCACAATCTGCGGTCGTCGAGTTCCTTCAGTTTCTTCTCCAATATCCGGGGAAACTCGTTGGCCAGCATCCCCAGGCGCGGGTCGGAGGCAATATGGCCGACATCCAGGATCAGCAGCTTTCGTTTCGCCCGACAGCCCCGAAGCCGGTCGAGCAATTCGCCAAGCTCGTATCGCTTCTCTTTCGACTGCCCGTCGTAGTCGACGCACAGCAAATAGGCGGTGCCGTCCTGAGAAACCCCGTGAGCCGACAGGTAGCAGATCAGAACGTCTCTGCGGCCGGTGTCGATTCCGTCCAATTCACCGTCGAGGCCCGCCACGTCCCGCAACACGTGCCGTTGTTTCTTCGGCTCAGTCAACGACACGCCTTTCAGTTGTTCAAGGTCCTCCTCGCCGAATGGAATGGTCGGAACCGTCAGCCGGTCGTATTCGACGACCGACAGGCAGACCAGATGCGTCTTGGACGGCGAATACCACAACCAGATCAGCCAGACGAGCAATCCCATCAGGACCAGTGTAATGGTGCCGAACAGGGTCCGATTCACCCATCTTGTCGTTGTCGACGACTGGGCCACCTCCTTGCCTCGCCATCCGCCTTCGGGTGACGGAGAAACGTGATCGCTTTGTGTCATGGCCACCGATCCTCGCAACAAGCGTCCACAGTACCGATCCCTACACCACCAAACGGATTCTACGACAACAGTCGGCAAGATGGTAGCCCCAAGCGTCTGGCGGGCAGCGCCCGGGGCACCTGCCGGCTCCCGTTCTTTTGGCAAGTTGGCGAAGTGGCGCTGGCTTTCCCCGGCCGAAAAGGGGGAGATTTCCGATCGGCACGTCCTTGACCCGGGATAGCCGATCGTGTATACAGGATTGCTGTGTTGATCGGGATGGGAGGGACGAAATGCGTAATCTACCGGTACACTGGTCGGAAGGCTTGTTCTTGCGGCCCCACCATTTCCAGGCCGCCGACCGGTTCTGGACCGAGTCGCTGCAAACCTCGGAGCATTGGGACCACCAGTACAACTACGGTGTTCGTTCGCTGCAGATCAGCGAGGAGGCGATCGCCAACTACCAGGTCCAGGTGAACCTCTGCCAAGGGCGAATGAAGGATGGCACGTTGGTCTCGCTGGAGCCGGGCCAGGAACCGGACCGGGTCGATCTGAACGAAGCCTTTGCGACCGAATCGACCGTACGCGTGTATCTCGCCGTGCCGAAGCTCAAGATGGGCAGCCCCAACGTGGGAAGCGACGTCGCCGGAAAGCAACGCTATCTGGGTGGCACGGAATCGCTGCAAGATGAGAGCGCCGGTGGAAACGATCAGGACGTCGGGCTTCGCAATCTCAACGTGCGGGTGCTGCTGTCGACGCAGGATCTGGCCGGATACGAGGTCCTGCCGATCGCCCAAATTCAACGGGCCGGCGACCGGGAGGCGACGCCGCGAGTGGACGGCAGCTACTTTCCGCCGATGTTGGCGATCGATGCCTGGCCGCCGTTTTTGGGAAGAGACGTCGTCCGCGCAGTTTACGACGTCATCGGCATGAAGATCGACTTGCTCAGCCAGCAAGTGGTCAACCGCGGCATCGGGTTTGCCGCCCAGATGCCCGGCGATTTGGATCGTCTGATGATGTTGATGCTGTTGAATAACGCCTACTCGGTATTGCGGGTGTTGACGTTCGCCTCCGGCGTGCATCCGCTGGTGGCGTACACCGAGTTGTGCCGCATTGTCGGGCAGTTGGCGATCTTCTCCCCCGAGCGGCGGGCTCCGGAAGTCCCCCTGTACGATCATGACGACTTGGCGGGGATCTTCCACAAGGTGAAGGACCTGATTCAGGCGCTGATGGCGGAGATCGGCGACTACGAGTATGAGCAGCGGTTCTTCGAGGGCCGGGGCCGGGGAATGGCCGTGGCCATCGAGTCGGGATGGTTCAACACCGACTGGCAATGGTTCGTGGGTGTTTACCGGGGAAGCCTCAACAAGGACGAGTGTCTCGCCCTGCTCTCACCCGGCAGGCTCAATTGGAAGCTCGGCAGTGCCCGTCAGGTCGAAGCCTTGTTCACTCACGGAGCCCCGGGACTTCAACTGACGCCACTGGCCCAGGCCCCCCGCGCGCTGCCGCCGGCCGGCGACGTGATGTACTTCGAGGTGACCCGGGGAAACGCCGCCTGGAACGACGTGCTGGAAACCGAAACACTGGCGATGCGACTGAACGAGACGGTGATCGCCAACCGGGACGATCTACAAGGACAACAGGAACTGGTTGTCTCCCTGGAAGGCCGGCAGTCGCGGCTTCGTTTTGCCCTGTTCGCGGTACCGGAGTAGTCATGACGCCGAAATTCGCCAAGGCGGTTGACCCGGTCTTCATGCGGGTGCTTGGTCTGCTGGAGCGGATCGAACGGGATCGTAACCTCTCGCCGGAAGAGGAACGGGTGACGATTCGTAGCGATCTGGACGCGGCGGAGCGACGCTTGGGCCAAAGTGAAGAATGGAAGTTGGCCAAGTACGGCCTGGTGTCGTGGATCGACGAGGTGCTCATTGAGGCCCCGTGGGAGAAAGGCCGTAACTGGTGGAAGGAGAATTCGCTGGAGTGGGTATATTTCGGGACGAATTCGCGTTTCGAGAGGTTCTTCGAGCAGGCCGAGGAGGCAAACAAGCAGCCGCAGAAGGACGCCCTGGAGGTCTTCTACGTCTGTCTCGTGCTCGGCTTCCGCGGGCTCTACCGCGACCCCGAACAGGCCCCCGCGTTGGCCGGTCCGCTGGGGATCCCCACAAGAATCGGGGACTGGGCCAGCCAGAAGGCGAAGGCCATCCACGGAGGTGACCGGCCCAATATCTCCGAGGGCCACGAGCCGATCGACGGCGCCGAGCCGCTGGAGGGGCCCGTCATGTTGATTTGGTCCGTGCTCTTGGCGCTGGTGCTGGCTGCCGTGACGGGATTTGTCGCGTGGATGTTCTGCTTCCCCTCCTCGTTCGGGGGACCGCAAACATGATGAGCTTCTTTCGCCGAATCGTGGATACGATCACCTATCCGCTCAGAGCGCTGCTCTATTCGCCGAGCAAGCTGTTCGCCCCGTTGCGGTGGTTGGCGAGGCTCTCGCTGCCGACAAAAGTGTCCATCCTGGCGTTCATCTTTCTCGTGGTCCTTGCGGTGATCTGGCTGATAGTGAGCTACGCGACCGCGACGGCTGGGGCCCCAGCCAGCGTTTGGGCCAAGGATTGGTGGCAACTGACAATCCTCGTGGTGCTGATCCCGATCTTCCTCTACCACACCCTGAAATTCTGGCTGCAAGGTGAAATCTCGCCCTATCCGGACATCGATCACGCCTGGAAGGCCGGGCTGGCCGAGCTTCAACAGCAGGGTCTCGACCTGGCGAGAACGCCCCTGTTTCTGATCCTCGGTTCCGCCGGTGAAAACCAGGAGAGGGCCCTGTTCCACGCCTCGCAAGTTAATTTCAACATGGAGGCGGTCCCGCACGGTCCCGCCCCGTTGCATTGGTACGGCAGCGCCGACGGCGTTTATCTGGTATTCACGGGTGCCGGGTGCCTGAGCAAGCTGGCTGGTGTCGCCAGGCAGGTCGCCGACAAGGAGCGCGTTGGGCCCTCGCCTAGTCCTCCGCGGGCTGCGGCGCCGGACCAGCCGGTGCGCCAGACCATAGTCGCCAAGAACGGCGTGCCCGACGGCGCACCCGACACACCTCGACCGGCGGCGGACGAGAGACCCGCGCCCGCGTTTGATATCCGCGGAACCATGCAGGTTTCAACCGATGCAGTCGACATTTTGCCCGCCCCGGGAGCAGCATCGGAGAAGCGGGTCATCAAGCTCGACAAGGACGACACCATCGAGCAAGCCCGGCGGTTGCAGTACGTCTGCGGGCTCATCCGCCGACAGCGACAACCGCTGTGTCCGATCAACGGAATCCTGGCGCTATTGCCGTTCGGTCTGATCCAAAGAAGCCCCGGGGAAAAGAGCATACTGCAGGGCGCGGTCGAGAAGGATCTTTCGACCGTTTCGCGGGTGTTGATGCTCCGTTGTCCGGTAACCGCCCTGGTGGTCGGCATGGAAGAGGAGAGCGGTTTTCAGGAACTGGTGCGGCGTCTGGGACGCGAGCGTGCCGTGAGCCAGCGTTTCGGCAAAGGCTATTCGCTGTCGAACCCCCCCTTGCCCGACCGGCTCGATGCGCTCTGTACGCACGCCTGCGGCGCGTTCGAAGACTGGGTCTATGCCATGTTTCGCGAGCGAGACGCGCTGACCCGAACGGGCAACACTAAGCTCTACTCCCTGTTGGTGAAGATCCGACGCGACGTGCGGGGGCGCTTGGCGGATATCCTGGCGTACGGTTTTGGGACGAAGGACGAGCCGGATCAACGATCTGACGGGCTGCTGTTCAGCGGCTGCTATTTCGCCGGCACCGGCGACGAGGAAGATCGCCAGGCGTTCGTCAAGAGTGTTTTCGAGAAATTGCCGGAGCAGCAGGAGGAGGTGCAGTGGACCAGTTCGGCAATTCGTCAGAATGAGAAGATGTTGAGTATCACTCAGGGTATCCTCGTATTCTGTACTGCGATGATCGTGTTGCTGGTGGCTTTCGGCGTCTACAAGGTGGTCTTCCAGGTGTAGCCCTCACGGGTATCATTTCAATTGGAGGTGTCGGTTTTGTCATCTTTTGCATCCGATCCGCAAGACGCTGATGGCGCGCCGCAGTCGGTCCCGGCCGAGGCCGGTTCACCCGGCGGCCAGCCGTACGATCGGGCCCTGCTCGAACGCGTCTTGCAGGAGACGCTCACCGACGAGAGCGCCCGCGAGTCGCTCTCCGGCGTGGACAGGGCTGCCCTGCTGGGCGTGGCGGCCCGCTATCGAAATCAACCGCTGTCGCTCGACCCGATTGTGATTGCATTGATCGAGGCGATGGTACAAACGCACTTCGGGATCCTGTCGGATGTGGCGGAATTCTGGCGGCCGATCACCGCCCAGATCGGCCGGACCTTGTGGGACGATCCTGTGGCGCGTGCGCGGCTGGAAGTGTTTTGGCACCGCTTGTGCGAGGTGGAGCCATGACTGGTCCGAGTCGAAGCCTCGAAGAGCTTATCAACGAATGCCAAGGGCTCGTGCGCTCGCTGGCTACGACGATCCATCGCAAACTGCCGCCCGGCACGGAACTGGACGATCTGGTGGCGTACGGCCAGATCGGGTTGGCCGAGGCTGCCAAGAACTTCGACCCCTCGCACGGCAGCCGCTTCTCAACTTTTGCGTACTACCGGATTCGAGGCGCTATCTACGACGGGCTGTCCAAGATGTCCTGGTTCAGCCGAAGCGAGTACAAACGCGTGCGGACCGAGCAAATGGCCAACGAGGTCATCCGTGCGGAGAACGAGCAGGACGAGGAACCTTTGAAGACGGGATGCGACGGCGACATGCGCTGGTTCCGCGACCTGAGCCGGGCCCTGACGGTCGTCCATCTGGCGATGCACGCCGGCGGGGAGGACAACCCGGGTGCATCGCTCCCGCCCGACCTCTCCACACCGGACCCCTCCGCAATCGTCATCGGACGCGAAATCGGCCAAATCCTCCACAAACTGATCGATGCGCTGCCCGAAGCGGCCGGAGATCTGATCCGGGCGACCTATTTCGAGGGTCTGACGCTGCAAGAAGCGGGAAAGAGGCTGGGGGTGAGCAAGTCCTGGGCAAGCCGACTACACGCGAGAACACTGCAACAATTGGCACGATCGTTGAAATTACTGGGCGTCGCCTCGTAATACCACCAAAGGGCCTCGTAACACCACCAAAGGGCCTCGTGACACCACCAAAGGGCCTCGTGACACCACTAAAGGGCTTCGTGACGACCACGACAGGCTGAACTTCGCCATCGGTATTGCCCGAACTTCCGAAAGGCGCATACCTACCGCCCGCGGGGGGGGCGGTTGCGAGAATGCTAGCCGGCCGAGACTGGGGTATTGAGGTCCAGCCAGTTTAATGGGATAATCGACGCGTGGGTGGCTAGGCACAGGCACGAAAGATGAGGATCTTTGGCGGAAAAGGCGAAGAGACGGTCGTAGTTCTTCCTGACATAACGGGCAGGGATAGCAGAGCGAGTATCCATGGCTTCATCCGAAACGTTCGATTTCGAGCAACTCTTGGCACCCATCGCGGGAGAGAATCCGGCCGGCGAGAACCTCCGCGAGGACCCGGCCTACGACTCGCTCTACAACCAGATCGCCGCGGCGCGAAACCGGGCCGGCGAGGCGGAACGTGACGCGCTGCGCGACGGAAAGGGACCGGATCTTCTGCGCAACGATCCGAAGGACTGGCAACCGATCCTGGAACTCGGCTGCGAGGCGATCTCGCATCGGTCGAAGGACCTCAAGGTGGCCGCCTTCCTGATCGAAGCGCTGGTCCGCGTCCACGGCTTCGCGGGGCTTCGCGACGGGTTTCGCCTGGTCCGCAAGCTGGCGGAGGATTTCTGGGACGGCCTCTATCCCCGCCCGGACGAGGACGGCGTGATCACGCGGATGGCCCCGCTGACGGCGCTCAACGGCGAAGACGGGCCGGGAACGCTGATCCGCCCGATCACCAAGGTGGCGCTGACGCAAGGCCGCGTTTACGGGCCGTTCTCCCTGTTGCACCACAGGACGGCAGCCCAGTCGACCGGGGGCGACGGGCTTGCCGAACAAGACGACGCCGTTACCCTGGAGACGTTCGACGCCGCGGTCCGAGAAACGCCGCCGGAGTGGTTCGCCGAACTGCACGGCGATTTGGCACAGTGTCTGGACGAATTCAAGGCGCTGGGCGACGCGTTGGAAGAGAAGTGCGGTGAAGACGACTCGGGCGAATCGCTGGCTCCCCCGTCGTCGAACATCCGCAAGGCGTTGAAGGAATGCCGCGAGATGCTCAACGAGATCGCCCCGCCGAGCGAATCGGAATCCGACGCCGCGGAAGCCGACCCGGGAGAAACCGGATTGCCCGTGACGACGACGCCCGGCCAGGTACCCGGCCAACTCCAGACGCGGCAGGAGGCGTTCCGCATGTTGCAGCGAGCGGCCGACTTCTTCCGGCGGACCGAGCCGCACTCGCCGGTCTCGTACGCCCTGGAGCAGGCCGTCCGGTGGGGCGAGATGCCCTTGCCCAAGTTGCTGACGGAACTGATTCCCGACGAATCGGCGCTCGAACGGATTTTCAAGGTCGTGGGGATCCAACCGCCGAAGGAAGAGCAGGAGGAATACTAGGCTTTGTCAAGCTTGATGTTTCGCGTAGCTGGATTCGCAAGAATTCAGTCGTCGCCGCATTCGACTGAATTCTTGCGAATCCAGCTACCCGAAGTTTGAATGTTGACAAAGCGCGGCCGGCCCCTGTTCGCAGAGGCCGGAAGAACCATATAATAACGTGGCGCAAGATCACAATCAAAGGAGGGTATAAAGTTCGGGGGTCACGACAACATTGGAAGCAAAATGCT
Organism: Candidatus Nealsoniibacteriota bacterium; assembly: GCA_013202865.1. Lineage (GTDB taxonomy): Bacteria > Planctomycetota > Planctomycetia > Pirellulales > Thermoguttaceae > JABMRB01. Next base: position 29,258 of record JABMRB010000793.1, read on the forward strand.
GAACTCTGACACCTGAACCCTCCCCCCCGACCACACGAGACTGACCAGCATGCATGGCTCGCAGAACTTACAACAGAAAACGTTACTCATGTCCGGAGGTGACTGCTGATGGCAAAAAGCGTACATGACGATCTGGGGAGGCGCCGCAAGCCTCGGGTCCACATCAGATACGATGTGGATATCGGTGACGCGCAAGAGAAGCGAGAACTCCCGTTCGTGGTCGGGGTGCTCGGCGATTTCTCCGGAGATCCGACCGAGAAGCTCAAGCCGTTCCGGGATCGCGAGTTCATCCAAATCGATCGCGACAACTTCGCTAAGGTGATGAAGCGGATGACGCCCGGTGCGAATTTCCGCGTGGAGAACACGCTCGAGGGCGACGGCAGCGAACTGTCCGTCCAGTTGAAGTTCGAGTCGATGGAGGACTTCGAGCCCGCCAACATTGCCAAACAGGTCAAACCACTGCAGAAACTCCTGGAGACCAGGAACAAGCTGCGGGACCTGCTGACCAGAATCGACATGGAGCCGGAGTACGAAGGCCTCTGGGAAGAGGTCCTCAAGAACACCGAACAGCTCCAGAAGCTCGAAAGCGAGCTGGGCGGGGCCGCTTCCGACAGCGAGAAACAGGAGGATGAATCATGAGCGCAGGCAAAGAATCTAAAGCCCGGGCACAAGGCGCGGAGGCCGAATCGAAACTGCTGAGCCTGGACGACATCGTCCAGGCCACGGCCGCCCTGCCGCAGACCGAAAAGAATCGCGCCCAAGACATGGTCGAAACCGCCGTCACTGCGGCGATGGAAGGCACGATCAAATTCGACAAGAACCCCACCCGGACCTTGAAGCAGGGAATCCAGGCGATCGACGCCCAGATCTCCAAGCAACTGGCCGCGGTGATGCACAACGATAAATTCCAGAATCTCGAAGGGACCTGGCGCGGCCTGCACCACCTGGTGATGGCCAGCAACACGGGCCCGATGATGAAAATCAAGCTGCTCAACGCGCCGAAAAAGGATCTGGCCAAAGATCTGGACAACGCGGTCGAGTTCGACCAGAGCCTGCTGTTCAAGAAGGTCTATACCGAAGAATTCGGCACGCCTGGTGGCGAACCCTACGGGGCCCTGATCGGTGACTACCAGTTCGGCGTCCACCCTGATGACATCGACTTCCTCACGAAGGTTTCCGGCGTGGCGGCCGGGGCCTTCTGCCCGTTTATCTCGGCCGCCTCTCCCGACCTGTTCGGCCTGAAGAGCTTCACCGATCTCTCCACGCCCCGCGATCTGGCGACGAAGTTCGACGCGATCGAGTACACGCAGTGGAATTCGTACCGCCAGAAAGAGGACTCCCGGTTCGTGACCCTGGTGATGCCGCGTGTGCTCTCGCGGCTGCCCTACGGCGCCAATACCAAGCCGATCAGCGAGTTTGATTTTGAAGAAGTCGAACTCGACAAGAAGGGCAAAGCTAAGCCGGTGCCCCACGAGGACTACGCCTGGATGAACGCGGCCTACGTGATGGGCGTGCGGTTGACCGAGGCCTTTGACGAAACCGGTTTCTGCACGCGGATCCGAGGAATGGAGAACGGCGGGCGAGTCGGCGACCTGCCGGCCCACATCTTCACCTCCATGGACGGTGACTCGAAAATGAAGTGCCCCACGGAAATCTTGATTCCCGACCGGCGCGAAAAAGAACTCAGCGACCTCGGATTCCTGCCCCTGTGCCATTGGAAGAACAGCGACTGCTCGGTCTTCATCGGTGCACAAACTACGCAGAAACCGAAGAAGTATGGTACGGTTAAGCCGGCAGATGAGGCGGCAACGAAAAACGCCGCCATTTCGGCGCGCCTGCCCTACATTATGGCGGTCTCGCGAATTGCCCATTTCCTCAAGGCAATCGCCCGCGATAAGATCGGCTCCTACAAAGAACGGGCGGACATGGAAAAGTTCCTCAACGGTTGGATCGCCGACTACGTCAGCGCCGACCCCACCGCCAGCGCCGAGGTCAGGGCCAGTTATCCGTTGCGGGCGGCGGAGATCACGGTCCAGGAAGTTCCCGGTGCTCCCGGCTCGTATAACGCCGTCTGCAAGCTTCAGCCTTGGCTCCAGTTGGAGGAACTGACGACGTCGCTGCAACTGGTTGCCAGCCTACCGAAGAAAGCCTAGGCGTCGATATGAGCGCCGGATTCGCCGACAGCGACAACCGTGCCGCGATGCCCGCCGGGGGTATCTCGCTATCGGACTTGGTCCAATCGGCCCTGGCGGCCTCGCCCGCGGCGGATGAGGCCGGCTTCGGTCTCGGTCGGTTCCTCGCCGAGCCCTCACCCGGCGAGGCGTTGTTGAGGTGGTTCGGCGGCACGATCCCCAAGAGCAAGGAGCAGGTTGCCCGGCAACTCAGTCACGACATTGCGTGGCTGGACGAGGCGATCTCGCGGCAGGTCAACGCCGTCTTGCACCACCGGCGGTTTCAGCGGCTCGAGGCCTCCTGGCGCGGGTTGCAGTACCTGGTCCAGCAACAGGTGGAAGACCGAGGTATCAAGATCCGCGTGCTGAGCGTTTCCTGGAAGGAGTTGGCGCGGGATATCGACCAGGCGATCGAATTCGACCAGAGCCAGTTGTTCCGCAAGGTCTACACGGCGGAGTTCGGGATGCCCGGCGGAGAACCGTTCGGCGTGTTGTTGGGCGACTACGAAATCTGGCCCGGCCCGTGTACGGAACATCCGGTCGACGATCTCAAAGTGCTTGAGGGGATTTCCGGGGTGGCGGCGGCGGCTTTTGCCCCGTTCGTCGCCGGGGTTCATCCGGCCATGTTCGGCCTGAGCGACTTTTCCGGCTTTCAGCAGCACGTCGATCTGGCCCCGGTTTTTGAGCAAGTCGAGTATCTGACGTGGCAGGCGTTTCGCAAGAAGCCCGATTCCCGATTCATCGCCCTGACGCTTCCCCGCGTGTTGATGCGGTTGCCCTACGAGGACGACGGTTCCCGGGTCGACGGCTTTTGTTTCCGCGAGGACGTCACCGGCCCGAACAGAGACGCCGGCGGCCTAACCGGGGACATTGGCGGCCCCGACAAGTATCTCTGGGGCAACGCCAGCTACGCGTTCGGGGCCGTGCTGATGCGGTCCTATGCCCGGAGCGGATGGTTTGCGGATATTCGGGGAGTGCGGCGCGACCTCGAAGGAGGCGGCGTGGCAACCGGCCTGCCGGTCCACTGGTTCTCGACCGACCGGTCCGGAGTTGCCGCGAAATGTTCGACCGACGTGATCGTCACCGACGACCGCGAGCCCGAGCTTAGTGACCTGGGCTTCATTCCTTTGTGTCACTGCGCCGACACGGAGTATTCGGCCTTTTACGCCACCTCGTCGGTTCAGAAGCCGAAGCGATACGACGATCCGCGATCCACGATGAACGCCCGGATCTCCGCCATGTTGCAGTACACGATGTGCGTGTCCGTTTTTGCCCACTACGTGAAGGTCATCGTGCGCGACAAGATCGGAGCGTTTACCGGCGCCGGACAGTGCCAGGACTACCTGAACGAATGGCTCACGCAGTACGTCACCCGCGACGCCGACGCCAGCACGGAGGTCAAGGCCGCCCGGCCCCTGCGCGAAGCCGAAGCGGAGGTCCGTCCTGTTCCGGGTGAAGAAGGCCACTACTCGTGTACCGTTCGCCTGTGGCCACATTTCGAGTTGGACGAACTGGCCTCGATGCTGCAGTTGAAGACCCTGTTGAAGGGGCCGACTTGACGTAGGCGCGATCGCGCCGACCGACAGTGCCAAGGAGACAGTCAACCGTGAAAGCCAAAGAACTCTATGAGGCGGGAAAGCTCAACGACGCGGTCGCCGCCGCCATTGAGGAGGTGCGGCGTCACCCGACCAATGCAGCACACCGGTGGTTGCTCTGCGAACTGCTCTGTTTTGCCGGCGAGTTGGAACGCGTCGACAAGCACCTCGATCTGATGGCGACGCAGGACCCCAAAATGGTCGCGCCGCTGAGCCTGTTTCGCCAGTTGATTCGGGCCGAGCAGGCGCGCGTGGATTTCTACGGCGAGGGACGGTTGCCCGAGTTCATGGGCAAACCGTCCGCCGGGCTCCAACTTTGCCTGGAGGCGTCGATTCGGACCCGCGAAGGAAAATCGGATGAAGCGGCTGCCCTGCTGCAGCAGGCGGAAGAGCAACGCACACCCGTCGTCGGCAACTCGGGCGGCAAACCGTTCGACGACTTGCGAGACATGGACGATATGACGGCGCCCTTTCTCGAGGTCTTCACCAGCACGGGCAAGTACTTTTGGATCCCCATTGAAAGCATCCGCCGGATCGAGTTCCGCAAACCCGAGCGCCTGGGTGATTTGCTCTGGCGCCGCGCCAATCTGGCCGTCTGCGGAGGGCCTGACGGAGAGGTCTTTCTGCCGACCCGATACGCCGGCTCCCACGAGGAACCGGACGACGACGTGCGACTCGGACGTGCGACCGACTGGCGAGGCGACGACGGTTGCCCGGTACGCGGCGTCGGGCAGCGGATGTTCATGGTCGGCCAGCAAGACCTGGGGATCCTGGAAATTGAAGATTTTGACGTCAGCAATCCGGTATCCCTAAGCACCGATGACCCGACCCAAGCGTGACCAACCGCTGGTTTCCTCCGTACTCGATCGCCTGCTGGACGACCAGCCGGACGCGACCGGGGAGAATATCGAGACGCAATACCAGGTGCTTCGCGAGTTGAAGCGGAGTGTCCGGCGCGACTTGGAGAACCTGCTGAACACGCGCTGGCGCTGCACGACGTGGCCCGAGGATCTGAAGGAACTGGAGCGTTCGCTGGTCAACTACGGGGTCCCCGACGTTACCGGGACCGACCTGGGATCGAAAGAGCGCCGGCAGGATCTCTTGACGGTGCTCAGCGCGATCGTCGAGCGTTTTGAGCCTCGGTTGAAAGACGTGGAGATCACGATGCTCGACAATGCCGAACCCCTGGATCGCGTGCTGAGATTTCGCATTCGGGCGATGCTGCACGTCGAACCGGAGCCGGAGCCGGTGACGTTCGACTCGACACTGCAGCCGACCACGGGCAACGTGGAAGTCAAAGGAACGGATCGATGAGCGACGAGTTATTGCCTTTCTACAATCGCGAGTTGGCGTTCATTCGGCACCTGGGTAACGAGTTCGCCGAAGCCCATCCGCAGATTGCCGGGCGGCTGCGGCTTGGCCCGGACGGCTCGGAAGACCCGCACGTGGAACGGATGATTGAGGCCTTCGCGTACCTCAACGCCCGGACCCGCTACAAGCTTGAGGACGACTTCCCCGAAATCACCGACGCCTTGCTGGGGGTCCTCTATCCGCACTATCAGGCCCCGATTCCCTCGATGGCAGTGGTGCAATTCGTGCTCGACCGGGGACAGGGCGAGTTGACGACCGGGTATTCGATCCCGCGCCATGCGCCGATCGAAACCGACCCGATCGACGGCGAACCGTGCCGCTTCCGCACCTGTTATCCCACGACGATCTGGCCGATCGAACTGGCGGCAGCCGGCCTTTCGGTTCGGCCGTTCACGGCGCCGAATGTCCCCTACGCGTCGCAATCGGTGGCCGCGTTGCGCCTGGAGTTGCGCTGTTTCTCCAAAGAGATGACGTTTGCCCAACTCGACGTGAATTCGCTGCGATTCTTCCTGCGAGGGCAATCGCAGCACGTCCACGCATTGTACGAACTGGTCTTCAACAATGTGCTTGGCGTGGCGCTGGCCAATTCGCCCGGCGACCACGAACCGGTGCTACTGGACCGGCACCGGTTGAAGCCGGTCGGTTTCCACCGCGACGAGGGAATGCTCCCTTATCCGAACCGCGCATTCATGGGGTATCGCATCCTGACGGAGTATTTCGCGTTTCCGCAGAAGTTCCTGTTCTTCGATCTCGAGGGATTGAGCCCACAGGCGTTGCAGAAGATCGGCAACAAGCTGGAAATCTACATCTTCTTCGACCGCACGGAGCCGGATCTGGAGCAGAACGTGAGTGCCGACACGTTGCGACTCGGCTGCGCGCCGATCGTCAATCTCTACCGGCAGCGGGCCGACCCGATCAAACTGACCCATACACAGACCGAATATCGCGTGGTTCCCGACGCCCGGCGCCCGCTGGCCAGCGAGGTCTACAGCGTCGACAGCGTCGTTGCCACGTCGGCCAGCAAGAAGCCTGCCGACGTCGAGTATCAGCCCTTCTACTCCTTCAAGCACGCGTCCGATCGGACCAGGCAGAAGACGTTCTGGTACGCGACGCGGCGGCCGGCCGGCGGAGGCAGCCCGCAGGTGGACCATGGCACGGAAATCTACTTGTCGCTGGTCGATCTGGCATTCGACCCGGCGGCGGCCGCCGACTGGACGCTCAACGTGGAGACGACGTGCATCAACCGCGATCTGCCCCACAGGCTGGCGATTGGCGAGGGCCAGTCGCACTTTCGTCTCGCGGCCGGCGGACCGCTCTCGCGAATCGAGAGCATGACCGGCCGCCCCACGCCGACGATCCGCCCCGCCCTGAAACACGAAGCGAGGTGGCAGTTGATCTCCCACTTGTCGCTGAACCACCTGTCGCTGGTCGACTACGAGGAGGGCGCCGACGCCCTGCGGGAGATCCTCCGCCTGTACGATTTCGGCAATTCCGTGGAGACCCGGTCGATGATCGACGGCATCCTCGGCGTCGCCGGCCGCCGCGTGGTGGGACGCACCGGCGGGGCCGTCAGCGGGTTCGCCCGCGGCCTGGAAGTCGCTATCCATTTCGACGAGGACCGTTTCTCCGGGGGCGGCGTTTTTCTGTTCGCCTCCGTGTTGGAGCGGTTCCTCGGCCTGTATTGCTCGATCAATTCGTTCTCCAAACTTATTGCAACCACCAACAGACGCGAAGGGAAGTTGTGCCAATGGCCCCCAAGAGCGGGCGAAACCGTGCTGCTTTGAGCGAGCAATTGCGCCGCGAAGCCTACCGCTTTGACTTCTTCCAGGCGGTTCGCCTGCTGCAAAGCGAGGCCGCCAAGCAATCGAGCCCCCAGCGCGATCGGCGGCGATACCCGGTGGGAAAGGACTACCCACCGCAGCAAGAGGCGGTCCGATTTCGGGCCCTGCCGTCGCATGGTTTCCCGGCCGGCCCGATCGAGGAGATCCGCGACGCTGACGACCAGACTGCGGCGGGCCGCAAGGCCGGTCCCCCGGAAATGCTCGTGACGTTCATGGGCCTGACCGGTCCCAACGGCGTCTTGCCGCGGCACTACACGACGATGCTGATCGAACGCCTGCGGGGCGGCGACCGGCACAAGAGCGATCCCACGCTCCAGAACTTCTTCGATCTGTTCAACCACCGCGTGATCTCGCTGTTCTATCGGGCTTGGGAGAAGTACCGGTTTGCGATCGCTTACGAGCGATGCGAGGCCGACGGCAACGACCGGGAAGATCTCTTCACTCGCTGTTTGTATTGCCTGGTCGGACTCGGCACCGACGGGCTGCGGGAGCGGATGGAATTCGACGACGAGGCGTTTCTCTACTACGCGGGCGGTTTTGCCCACCGCGGGCGATCGGCCGTTTCGCTTCAGACGATGCTGGCCGACTACTTCGAGATGCCCGTCGAAGTGCGGCAGTTCGTTGGCACGTGGCTCTACCTCGACCGTGACGACCAGTCGGCGCTGCCGAGCAGCCGGTTGCCGGAGGGACTCAACTCACAACTGGGCACCAGTGTGGTCGTCGGCGAGCGGGTGTGGGACGTGGAGAATAAGTTCAGAATCCGTCTCGGGCCGGTGGGGTATCGAGACTTCTGCCAGTTCGTACCTTCCGGCGACGCCTTGCGGTGCCTCTGCCAGTTGGTACGCTCGTACGTGGGGCCCCAGTTCGATTTCGACGTTCAGCCGGTGCTCCGCGGAGAAGAAGCCCCCTGGTGCAAGCTGGGCGGCGACGGGGCCAATGGCGACGGGGCCCGACTCGGTTGGAATACGTGGATCCGAAGCGGTGCATTCGACCGCGACGTTTCCGATGCCGTTTTTTCCCTGGAAGGATTGCCATGGACCAAGCAAGTTTGAAATCTCTCGTCGGAAAGCTCAACGATACGTGCCGCCGGTCGCTGGAGGGTGCGGCTGGGCTCTGCCTCTCGCGCACGAACTATAACGTCGAAATTGAGCATTGGCTGCTGAAACTCGTCGAAGGCTCGGACAACGACGTGGCAGCCCTGCTGCGGCATTTCGAGATCGACCCCTCCCGGCTGAACGCCGACCTGACGCGTACGGTCGACCGGTTCAAGACCGGTAACTCCCGGCCGCCGGCGCTCTCGCCACACGTGGTCGATTTGGTCCGCGAGAGTTGGATGATTGCGTCGGTCGACTTCAGCACCCCGCTGATCCGGTCCGGGCACCTGCTCTGCGCCCTGCTGTCGAACGACGCGATGGCCTTGACGGCCCACCGGGCGTCCGGAGAGTTCGACAAGATCTCGCCCGAGGTGCTGCAAAAGGACCTCCACGACCTGGTGGCTGACTCGGCCGAATCGCAGGAGCAGGCCCGTGCGGCGGCGGCAGCACCGGCCATCGGCGGCCCGGCGGGACCCGTCACAGGCGACGCCCTGAGCCAGTTCACCATCGACCTGACGGCACGCGCCGCGGGCGGAGAGATCGACCCGGTCCTGGGGCGCGACGCGGAAATCCGCCAGATCATCGACATCCTCACGCGACGACGCCAGAACAACCCGATCATGACCGGCGAGGCCGGCGTCGGCAAGACGGCTGTGGTTGAGGGGTTCGCGCTGCGGATCGCCGAAGGCGACGTGCCGCCGTCGCTGAGAAACGTGGCCATCCGCACGCTCGACCTGGGGCTCTTGCAGGCCGGGGCGGGAATCAAGGGCGAGTTCGAGAACCGGCTCAAGTCGGTGATCGAAGAGGTCAAGCGGTCGCCGCAGCCGATCATCCTCTTCATCGACGAGGCCCATACGATGGTCGGCGCCGGCGGACAGGCCGGCCAGGGCGACGCCGCCAACATGCTGAAACCGGCCCTGGCCCGCGGCGAACTGCGAACGATCGCCGCCACCACCTGGGCGGAATACAAGAAGTACTTCGAGAAAGACGCTGCCCTGGCCCGGCGATTCCAGGTTGTCAAAATCGAAGAGCCGACCGAGCCGGTTTGCGTCGAGATGATGCGAGGCCTGATGGGCACCTTGGAGTCGCACCACAAGGTACGCATCCTCGACGAGGCAGCGGTCGAAACGGTCCGGCTGTCACACCGCTACATCTCCGGACGCCAACTGCCCGATAAGGCGGTCAGTCTGCTCGATACGGCCTCGGCCCGGGTCGCCATCGGTCAGACGGCCGTGCCGCCGCCCCTCGAGGATTGCCGCCGTCGCATCGACCAGCTCAGGCTCTCCATCGAGATTCTCACCCGCGAGAATCTGGCCGGGGCCGACCACCAGCAACGTCTCGAAGAACTGGATGAGGAACTCCAGAAGACCGAAGCCGAACTCGTGACGGTGCAAACCCAATGGGATCGGGAGAAGGAGTTGGTCACAAAGATCCGCGATATCCGCGAGCAACTGGAAAAGGGAAGTGTGCAGCCGGCCGTGGAAGAACCGGCCGGCGCTGACGGCACCGGCCCGGACGAAAGCGGAAAGTCGCCGACGTCGCCGGAAGCTCCCGCCGAATCGGCGCCGCAAGCTGAAGAACCCGCGGCCGAACTCACCCCCGAGCAGAAAGAGGAACTCCGCGGAAAACTACAGGAACTCTCCGGCCAGCTCGCCGAAGTGCAGGGCGACACGCCGTTGATGCAGGTCTGCGTCGATGCACAGGCGGTGGCCGAGGTGGTCTCCGGTTGGACCGGCATCCCGGTCGGCCGGATGGTTACCGACGAGATTCGCACGATCCTCGCGTTGAGCGAGCGGATGGGGGAGCGGATCATCGGCCAGCCGCACGCCCTGGACGCGATCGCGCAGCGGATCCGCACGTCGCGGGCGAACCTGACCGATCCCCGCCGCCCGATCGGCGTCTTCCTGCTGGTCGGGCCCAGCGGCGTGGGCAAGACGGAAACGGCGATCACCTTGGCCGAGTTGCTCTACGGCGGCGATCAGAACATGACGGTGATCAACATGTCCGAGTTCAAGGAGGAGCACAAAGTCTCGCTGCTGATGGGCTCGCCGCCCGGCTACGTGGGGTACGGCGAGGGCGGCGTGTTGACCGAGGCCGTCCGCCGGCGCCCCTACAGCGTGGTGCTGCTGGACGAAATGGAAAAGGCCCATCCGGGCATTCAAGACGTCTTCTACCAGGTGTTCGACAAGGGCACGCTCCGCGACGGCGAAGGCCGCGACATCGACTTCAAGAACACGGTCGTGCTGATGACCTCCAACGCGGGCACCGACCTGATCATGAAGCTGTGTGCCGATCCGGAGACCTGTCCCGACGCCGCCGGACTGGCCGAGGCGTTGCATCCGGAGTTGCTCAACACGTTCAAACCGGCGTTTCTCGGCCGGGTGACGCTGGTCCCCTATTTCCCGCTGACCGACGAGGTGATGCAGAAGATCGTCGAGTTGCAGCTCAACCGGATCGGGCGTCGCATCAAGGAAAACCACCGGGCCGAGTTCCGCTACGACGTGGAGCTGCTTGCCGGCATCGCCGCCCGCTGCACGGAGGTCGAAAGCGGCGCCCGCAACGTCGACCACATCCTCACCCGCACGCTGCTGCCGGAGATGTCGGCCGAGTTCCTCGCCCGGATGGCCGACGACCGGCCGATCAACGCGGTGAAGGTTTCGCTTGGTGAGGATGAGGGGTTTAGATACGAGTTTTCGTGAGGAGAAGTCACCACACTCCACGGAGGGACGTCCCTTTCTGAAAAGAAGAGTCAACTGTTTCCTATGTATTCTGATTGGGAGGTTCAGCAATGAGTACAAGCATTGGCGGGTCGGTAGGGAGTTGGCAGAGTGGTGCGAAGAACAACCTGACGGACATCAAGGCAATTCAGCAGCTACTAAAAGCAGCGTCAAAGAAGCTGGGAAAACCTGCCTACGATCCGGGTAAGGTCGATGGAAAGATCCATCGCGTTGCCAACAAGTCGGGTACGGTAGCGGCGATCGTCAACTTTCAGCGCCAGCACGTGAAGATGGCCAAACCGGATGCCCGGATTGACGTGAAAGGACGAACATGGAGAGCGCTGGCGGCCGTATCGGGCTCGGCGGCCAAGACCGGTGTTCCCGGCAGCGATGCGGATGCACCTTGGATGAAGATTGCCAAACGCGAGATAGGGCAGAAAGAGATGAAGGGCTCCAAGCATAATCCGCGCATCGTTGAGTATCTCGGGAGTACGACCCTAAACGAGAAGTACGCAAGCAAAGATGAGACGGCGTGGTGTGCAGCCTTTGTGAATTGGGTACTGAAGAAGGCAGGCAAGACCAAGCTGAACACCGCATGGGCCGCGTCCTGGGCCAAGTACGGAAAGCATCTTGATGAAGCACGATACGGCGCCGTTGTTCTGATTCGTACGACTCCGACGAAATCCATCCGCGGCACGACTACTTCGGGCAATCACGTCGGTTTCCTGGTGGAAGAGACTCCGGGAAGCATCAAGCTGCTTGGCGGCAACCAGGGCGACTCGGTCAAGTACTCGACCTTTTCGAAAGGCAAGTGGAAGGTAATTGCCTACCGTTGGCCAATCTGACCGTGAGCCCGCCGTGTGCCACATCGGAGATTCACCGGCGCGCTGTGCGGGATTGGCCATGAACAGCCTGTCACTCAAGTTGGAGCGGGCGGGCGGGGACTTCGTGACGAAGCATCAAGGCGGAAAACCAAGGAGCATTCCATGGCAAATTCTCGAACACCGGGGCCAATACGCCTTGTTCCGACGTCGAAAGACCACGCTCAACGGGCCCGCCCGCCGGGGCCCGTGCAGACTTCGCACGCCGCCGCCGGGCCGGCCCGGCAGGCGTCGGTGATCCCTGCCGAGATTGCGGCCATGGCGCAAGGAGATTCCAAGGCGCTCTCCGCGGCAGGCCGGCTGCAGCAGGGCCGCCGCGGCGTCCTTGTCGAAGCCCTCATGGACGAAGCCGGAGAGCCCAAGCGGTACCATCTCGGACGCCAACTCCTTGTGAAAATGAATGCGCTGTCCGACAAGCAACTCGACGCGCTGGCTGCCCTGCACGAAGACGACCTGCACACCGGTGGGCTGGGTTCGGACGCCTGGTACGATCTGCTGGATATGGGCAGTTCCGCCGGCGGCAAGGTATTCCGCGACGCACTGCTCGACCTCGTCGGTGAGATCCGCGATTGCGTCGAAAGCGGATTGGCTAGTGCCGTAGGCCGAGGGCTCGGCGGCGGCGGTATGGACATTCAGGGAACCCTGGGCCAACTGTACGCCGCACGCACGCTGAGAACCCGGTTTCCGGGTGCCCGATTGCGATTCGAGGTCATGGAAGTCGGCCGCGAGATAGACATCCAAATGCTCCACAATGGAAGGAAGATCGATGTGGAAGTCAAGACAAATCTCGGAGCCAAACCGTCCGTCGATAAAGGACAGATCGGCAAGGATCTCTTCAACCACGCGGCCGATCGCTGGGAGAACATGCTGTACCTCTATGCTCCGCAGCAAGCGAGCCGACTCGGACAGGTCAAGAACGCTATGCTCCGTGTTTTGGATCAGGCCGCCGCGGCAGTGAAAGCGTCGAAGGCCGACCCCTACCAAGAAACACTAATCAAGGAGCTAAAGATTCACAAGATGACGATTGAAGATGCCAAGAAGATCCTCAAACAACGGTTCATCCGAGGACTTGTGGGCACGTACACGTGCTGACCGTAGTTTCCATATTTTGGAATAAAAAACGCAACTTCTGCCCGGGATCTACGAGAATCTCAGTATGACAACAATCGAACGGCTTCGCCAAGGACCAACGAAGTTTGCGAGGTCCTGCGGCAGGAGTCAACAGGTAACCCCACCTTTTTTTCCTTACGGAGGTCAGACATGGCTGCTTACATCAAATTCGACGGTGTCGACGGCGAAGCCCAAGACAAGGATCACAAGGCCTGGAGCGATCTGGCTTCATTCGGCCAAGGCTTGCATCAGCCCGGCGGCGGCGCGACCGGCCCGACCCGGCGCCGCGGCGACGTGATCCTCGACGACATCTCCTGCTCGAAGGAGTTGGACAAATCCAGCCCGAAGATCGCCGAGGCGGTCTGCAAGGGCAAGGTCTTCCCCAAGGTCGAGATCCACATGACCGCGTCCACCACGGATACCGGCAGAGTGACGTTCTACGCCTACGAGTTGAAGAACGTCCTGGTCACCAGCTACAACATCAGCGGCAGCGGCCAATCGGAAGACGTGCCGATGGAAGACTTCTCCTTGAACTATGAGGAGATCAAGGTCACCTACACCGAGTGCGACGCGAAGGGTAAGAAGAAGGGCAACGTGGAGTACACTTGGAAGGTCGAGGAGGGCGAAGCGTAAACGCGCTGCTTTCGACCTTCGACGCGCCGGCGGGGATCACCGGGAGCAAGTCGGGACAGGGTTCGGCGCCCCTGTCCCGACTTGTCTCTGCTTTCCAACGGATTGGGCGCCGGCCGATAGGCCGGCGGTTCCGCGGCCCGCGGCGGCCCCGTCGACGGTCGGCCACCGTACTCGCGACCCCAGCCGGCGCAACAGCACCGGCGCCCTCCCCATCCAATCCTCAGGGGACCTGCCATGGCCCTCAGACAGAAAAATCGCTTGTTGACGCTGAAGAGTCCGCTGGGGGACGACGTCCTCGTGCTGACTGCCTTCTCCGGCCAGGAGGAGATCTCGCGCCTGTTCAACTACGAACTGGAGATGATCTCCGACAACAACTCGATCTCGGCGTCCGAGATTGTCGGCAAGAACGTCACCTTCGGCATCAAGCTTGCCGACGGCTCAGTGCGGCACTTCAACGGCTTCGTCACCCGGTTCGTCGCCGGCGACGAAGACGGCCAGCGCCGGCGGAACTACCGGGCCGAAGTCGCACCCTGGCTCTGGTTCCTTACGCGGACTTCCGATTGTCGCATCTTCCAGGAGAAGTCCGTTCCGGAAATCATCGAGCAGGTCTTCAAGGATCTGAACTTCAGCGACTACGACGTCTCCCAGGTCTCCGGCGAACACCCAAAACGCGACTACTGCGTCCAGTATCGGGAGACCGACTTCAACTTCGTCTCCCGGCTGATGGAAGAAGAAGGGATCTTCTATTTCTTCCGGCACGAAGAAGGCAAGCACACGCTGGTGATGGCCGATCAGAAAGGGGCCTACAAGGACTGCGTGGAAAAGGAGGTCGACTATCCTCGCGACCACCGCGCCCGCGCAATCACCGACCATATCACCGAGTGGGAACATCAGTACGAGTTCCACACGGGAAAATGGTCGCAGACGGACTACAACTTTGAAGATCATCCGGCCCGTAGCGAGCCGACGCCGAGCAAGCTGATGATGACCAGCGAGCAGTCCACGACGCAATTGGACGGCGTCGAGAAATACGAATTCTACGACTACCCGGGAGAGTACGACAAGAAGGATGCGGGAAAGACCCTGACCAAGGTCCGCATCGAGGAGGAAGAGGCCGGGCACGACACGATCCGCGCCGGCAGCACGTGCAGATCGTTTACACCCGGCGGCAAGTTCAAGGTTAAGGACCACCGCTCCGACGCCGAGAAGGGGAAGACGTTCGCGATCACCTCGATCCACCACTGGGCTACGGAATCGACCACTTACGAAACGGGCGGGTCGGTCGAGGAGGACTATAGAAACACGTTCCTCTGCATCCCCGATTCCGTCACCTTTCGCCCCCGGCGGATCACGCCGAAGCCCGTTGTGCAGGGTTCGCAGACGGCCGTAGTCGACGGACCCGAGGGCGAAGAAATCTGGCCCGACAAATACGGGCGCATCAAGGTGCAGTTCTTCTGGGACCGCGAAGGCCAGCGCAACGAGAAGACGTCCTGCTGGGTTCGGTGCATGCAGTCGTCGGCGGGCAAGGGCTGGGGCTCGATGTTCATTCCCCGCGTTGGCCAGGAGGTCGTGGTCAGTTATCTCGAAGGCGACCCCGACCGCCCGCTGGTCACCGGCGTGGTCTACAACGCCGACCAGATGCCCGCCTATCCCTTGCCGCAAGAGAAGACCAAGAGCTACGTCAAGACCAACTCGTCACCCGACGGCGACGGCTACAACGAACTGCGTTTCGAAGACAAGAAAGACAAGGAGCAGATCTTCATTCACGCCCAGCGCGACATGGATACCCGTGTGCTCAACGATTCCAAGGAGCGGATCTTTGGCAGCCGCCACCAGGTCATCGGCTGTGAGAAAGACGGCAGCAAGGGCGGCGACCAGCGCGAGATGGTCTATCAGGATAAGCACCTGACGGTCCATCGAAACCAGACCGAACACGTCGGCGGCGACATGCA
Organism: Candidatus Nealsoniibacteriota bacterium; assembly: GCA_013202865.1. GTDB lineage: Bacteria > Planctomycetota > Planctomycetia > Pirellulales > Thermoguttaceae > JABMRB01. The sequence goes on from JABMRB010000793.1 coordinate 44,623, forward strand.
ATTGCTGGTCGGCGGCATCGAAGGCGAGGGCAACCAGGAAATCGTCGTCCAGGGCGACCGGAAAGAATCGGTCGGGAAGAACCAGCACATCCACGTCAAGAACGACCGCAATGAGTCGGTCGACGGCAGCCAGTCGCTGACCGTCGGGATGGATCAGCAAGAGAAGGTGGGGATGAAACACGCGGTCGAGGCCGGGCAGGAAATCCACTTGAAGGCCGGAATGAAGGTCGTTATCGAGGCCGGGCTGCAACTGACGATCAAGGCGGCCGGTGGATTCATTGACATTGGCCCAGCCGGCGTGACGATCCAGGGAACGCTGGTGAACATCAACAGCGGCGGCGCGGCGGGCACCGGTGGCGGATCCAGCCCCGCCTCTCCCGAGGCCCCCCAGGAAGCCGCCCCCACCGCCCCTGCCGAGGCCGACGACTCGAAGACCGGCCAGAAATCGGCACCCGATTAGTTCCACAGCGATATGCTTTGGAAACTGCAAACTGACAACTATCAAACCGGTGTCCCCCAAAATGCGAGTCGTACTGGAAGTAATGTCGGGATCGGAAACGGGACGAAAGGCCCTTTTGGGTATCGACCAGACGATTCAGGTCGGCCGGACCGAATGGGCGGATTTTTCCGTGGTAAACGATCCCTACCTCTCCGGCGTCCACTTCGCCCTGGAGACCGACCTGCTCGCCTGCTATCTCCGGGACCTCGGTAGCAGCAACGGCACGCTGCTGAACGGCCAACCGGTCACCGATCGGACCGTGTTGCACAACGGCGATGAGATATGCGCCGGCCAAACGCGATTCATCGTCCAGACCGAAGGAGACGCACCAGAGCAAGCGACCCGCGTGTCCGGGGCGGCCGTCGGCGTACCCGGCCCGGAGGTTGTTCGCCACCCACCCGTGGCAACCGAGGTCGCCTACGCCGTGGAGACGTGCAACTCCGCTCTGACGCTCTGTCGTGGGAACATCGATGAGATTTCACCGGCCGATCTGGCTGCGATGCTTGCCCAAGAGGTTCCGCTGTACCTGATCGCCGACTTGAAGAAGCTGGCGGTCACGCTGCCGGAAGGTTTCGATGTGACCGACGGCCTGTTGTTCGATTGGCTCGAACCTTCGGCCGCGGCGATGGTTTCGCCGGTGGTCCTTGCGGCGGACGAATTCCCCGACTGGCGGGCCCTGGTCGAACAGGGTTGGGGTGCCGACGCGGTGATCTGCCTCTTCTCGTCGGAAGCGAAGGACGCCTTGTTGGCCCACTTGCGTCGCAGCGCCCGAGCTCAGCCGGCACAAGAGGGCGCCGATGCGGGGATCGTCGGCTACTGTTGGCCCAGCGTGATGGCGCCGCTGTTGTCGCATTACTCGCCGGAGTCCGTTCGCCAACTGCTCGGGCCGATCGAAGCTGTGCTCGTCGAGTTGCCCGACTTGCCCGACACGTGGCAGTTGTACGGGCAAGACCGGGTGGCCGGTCTGTTGGACCGGCTCGGGCTCGTCCGGACGTTGCCCGAAGAGATCGTTACCGAACCGTCGGAGGATATGCATTGATCGTGCGACGGTTTTCCATCAGTAATAGTTAATCCGAGATTACCACAAAGGGTCCACGATGCCACCGGCCGCACGCATTGGCGACATGCACACCTGCCCGATGGTCACCCCGGGTACGCCCCCGATACCACACGTGGGTGGACCGATCGTTATGGGATTCCCAATGGTCTTGATCGGCGGCATGCCGGCGGCGCGGGTGGCGGACATGGCCATCTGCGTCGGTCCGCCCGACGCAATCGCCATGGGCTCCCCGACGGTGATGATCGGCTCGATGCCCGCCGCCCGCATGGGCGACAACACAGTGCATGGCGGCGTGATCGTGATGGGCTGCCCGACGGTGATCATCGGCTAAGCAGGCGGGGGAGCGGGGTTTGGACCGGGGCCGGTCTCCCCGGTGGCCGCCCAAGTGCGATGGCCCAGGACTGGCGAGTACTCGCTCAAGGCTGCTGCCGGGGCGGCTATCCCGCATTTGGAGAGGTTGGCAAACGATCCGGTCCCGCGTGTCTGTAAGATCGCCGCGGCGTCTCTCGAAGCGATACGGACACCAGGGGCGGAGAAGCAATAGCGGGGGACGTTCGTCTACCGTATTCTAGGCTTTCTCGGAAAAACCCCCGCGGGCACCAGAACCCCGCCCGGCAACGTGCAGCAACCGCTGGCATCTCCCCGGCCATGTCGCTAGACTATACGGGTATGGCTCCCCGGCGGGCGGTCCGTGAACACAGGCTGCGGACCCGGCTACCTGGGGTGCCAGAAAAATCGAACTGTGCGTGTAACTAATCTACCCCAACGAAAGGAGTTGGACATGAGGAATCGAACCGGCACAAACAACGGCAACCGTGGCCCGGTTGCCAGTCGACGGCAATTCTTGAAGGCGGCTGCCGCAACGGCGGCCGTACCGTACATGATCCCCTCGGCCGCGCTGGGGGCCGACGGGCGGCCGGCGGCCAGCGAGCGGATCGTGATGGGCGGCATCGGACTCGGCAATATGGGCGGCGGCGACATGGGCACCTTCCTCGGCCGCAGCGACGTCCAGTACGTCGCCGTCTGCGACGTGAAGAATGGGGTCCGCGAAGGCAAACGGCTGCAGACCAATCGGAAATACGGCAACGAAGACTGCAAGGCCTACACCGACTTCCGCGAACTGCTCGACCGCGACGACATCGACGCGATCCATTGTGCCACGCCCGATCACTGGCACGCGATCATCGTCATCGCCGCCTGCGTCAGCGGCAAGGACGTCTACTGCCAGAAGCCCGAGACGCGTACCCTGCGCGAAGGCCGGCTGATGATCGACGCCGCCCGGCGCTACGGACGCGTCGTCTCCGGCGGTAGCCAGCGCGTGTTAGGCGACTACCGCGGCATCGTCAACAAGTGCTGGGGCGGCGAGTTGGGACCGATCAAGTCGATCAACGTCAACGTCGGCCCCTTGCCCAAGCCGTGCAACCTCGCCGGCCAGGATATCCCCGGGGGCTTCGATTGGGACCGATGGCTCGGCCCCGCGCCCTGGGCTCCGTACCACCCCTACCGGTGCAGCGGCAGCTACAACATCAACGGCACGAGTTGGCGATCCTTCAGCGACTATTCCGGCGGCGGCATGACC
>JABMRB010000794.1 GCA_013202865.1 Candidatus Nealsoniibacteriota bacterium
AAAGAAGGATCACTCGTTGCGGAAAGCGATAGCCGAGGGCGGAAGCCCGCGGAGGATGCGGCATTACGCTCGAACGGTCGCCCCGTTCACTATGTTTTCTTTCTCGCGAACAATCGAAATTCAATACTCCCGTGGCCGCATCCTCGCCTGCACCCGCCCGGGCAGGCCTTGGATTCGCAGGAACCCTTCGGCGTCGGTCTGGTTGTACGACCCGCCGCCCTCCATCGTGGCAATGCCTTCGTCGTAGAGGCTGTTGGGGCTGCTGCGGCCGGCTACTTGGACGTTGCCCTTGTAGAGGTTCAGGCTTACCTCGCCGGTGACCGGTTGCTGGGCCTCGCGGATGAAGGCCAATAGGGCGTCGAACTTGGCGTGGTACCAGTAGCCGTAGTAGACCATCTCGGCCACTTCGGCCGCGAGCCGGTCGCGCAGATGCGTCAGGTCGCGGTCGAGCGTCAATTGTTCGACCAGTCGATGGGCGTCGTAGAGCACGGTCATGCCGGGCGCTTCGTAGACGCCGCGGCTCTTCATGCCGACGAAGCGGTTCTCGACGACGTCGATCCGCCCGACGCCGTTGCGTCCGCCGATCTCGTTCAATCGGGCAACGACCTGAAAGGCATCGAGCCGCTCGCCGTTGACCGCGACCGGCACGCCCGACTCGAAGCCGATCGTGACGTTTTCGATCTTATCCGGCGCCTGCTGCGGCGAGACGGTCATGCCGAAGTCGACCAGTTCGACGCCGTTGACGGCGAGGTCTTCCAGATCGCCCGCCTCGTAGCTGATGTGCAGGCAGTTCTCGTCGCTGCTGTACGGCTTATCGGACGACGCCTTGACGGGGATGTTTCTCTGCTGGCAATACGCGATCATTTCAGTACGGCCGGGGAAGGCCTGGCGAAACTTCTCGATCCGCCATGGGGCGATCGTCTCGACGCCCGCATCGAGCGCCTCGGCAGCCAACTGGAATCGGCACTGATCGTTCCCCTTGCCGGTGGCCCCGTGGGCGTACGCGTCGGCGTTGACCTCTCGGGCGACTTGCAGGCAGACCTTCGAGATCAACGGCCGGGCGATCGAGGTACCGAGCAGGTAGATGCCTTCGTACTTGGCCTGCCACTGCATCACCGGGAAGGCGAAATCGCGGCAGAGTTCCAACTGGGCGTCGATCAGCCGCGACGACTTGGCCCCGATATCCCGGGCCTTCTTCATAATCGCCTCGCGGTCCTCGCACGGCTGTCCGAGGTCGACGTAGACGCAATGCACGTCGTATCCTTCGTCCATCAGCCACCCCAGGATAACCGACGTATCCAATCCACCAGAATAGGCCAAAACGCAGCTCGGCATGGTAAGTTTCCGCTTGTTGGGAGGTCGTGGGAAGACGCGAATTATCGTGTCGCCAATTCGGTATTATGAAGGTTTCATGCCCGGCGGGCAAGGGCCGCGGGTTTGGGGGGCGATTCAATATTGGCCATCCCGTGGAAGACTGCCTCTACAAGGCGAAATGGGGAATGAAAGAGCACGTTGAGCTTCTCGAAGACCGAGGATTATCCCGAATCCCGATCCAAAGATCACGAGCCAGAACGCGAATAGGATAGGGTGGGTTGGCATCCTGTCTTAGCGGGCTGCCGGGCGCGTTCCACCCGACGGTGCCGATCGGTCGGGACGACTGAACTCGCTTTCCATTGGTATTGAGGTGACGGACATGATGATCTGGGCTCAACTGGTCGACCTGTTGCAGGCGGCAATCTTCGCGTTGTCCCAAGCGTTTGGCGGCAACCTCGGCATGGGAATCCTGAGTATCACGCTCTTGATCCGCACGACCATGCTTCCGCTGACGGTCTACTTGGCTCGGCAAGCGGCGCGACGCAACGCGTTGCTGGGGAAACTCAAGCCGGAATTGGACCGCCTCAGGGCCCGCCTGAAGCGCCGGCCGAAGAGACTGGCGGAAGAGACCATGCGAGTCTACCGACGAGAAGGAATCTCGGTGTTGCCGACTGGCGGGTTGCTGGGGATGTTGGTGCAGCTTCCGGTTCTAATCGCGTTGTTCTGCGCCGTGCGCCGCTGCGCGAACATTGGCGGCCGGTTCTTATGGATTCGCAACATCGCGCGGCCGGACCTTGTGCTCACGGCCCTGGTCGCAGCGCTGGCCTTTGCGATGACGGCCCTGGGCAGCCACGCTTCTGCGGGACAGGGAAAGATGTTCCTGATTCTGCTGCCGCCACTGATGACCGTTCTGGTTCTCTGGCAACTGTCGGCAGCAATCGGGCTGCATTGGGCGGCGTCCAACGTCGTCGGTATCGTTCAAGCGGTGATTGTTCGGCGCGAAAGGTCGGACTGATTGGTTCTTGAGGATGTGGTGGAATTAGGCTCCCGCCATTCACCCCCCGCAGCGCAGTCCGGGGGCGTTCTGATTTCTGCAATCTTCATTTCTTCATTTCTTCATTTCTTCATTCCTTCAATTTGCAATTTGCAATTCCCAATTTGCAATTTGCAATTCCCCCCCCCCTACTC
>JABMRB010000795.1 GCA_013202865.1 Candidatus Nealsoniibacteriota bacterium
CCGTTATTGTTGTTATTGTTGTTGTTGCCAAATTGTGCCAGGACCGGCACACTGGCAAAGACCTCAGGCAACTTGACGTTCAACGGCTGTTTCGTCTTGTTCTCGATCAGCACGCGACACTGCGTCGCGTCCTTGGGGATCAGTTTCACGGCGATCTGTCCGCTCTCGATGCCGGCGAACATCTCGACCGTTTCGTGATCCGGATTGAACTCGCCCGGCTTGGGGACCTTACCGCGGTCGGCCGCAAACGCCATCGCGGGAACCAACACCAAAACCACCGCGAGCACCAGGTACGGCGACCGCCAGTCTTGCAAACCACACTTCATGATCCGAATCCTCCCAAAATACTGTTCCAAAAAATCGTTCCGGGATATTCTTCCGGCAACTGCGCAGCAGGAGACCCCTGGCACACTCTCTTTATATACAGAATAATCGGTCGAGGCAAGGAATCCAAGCAGAAAACCCTTACGATCCGCTTGTTCGCTTCGATCCGATGGACCACACGACGAGAAAAGCGACGAAACCCCCCCACCGCTACTATTTGTCGGGCCCGCAATGCCCACCTATGTGGTACAGTTGACAAGCTCACAGGCGGTCGCCTAAACTGGTGACCGAACTAGCAGTCTATTTGACGGAGGAAACAGACAGGCTTGTAGCTCTTTGGAACGCCCGTTCCCCGTGTTTTGTGAGAGTTGAGAGCGAAGCGACCCCCCCCGCTCGGACTGGTCGCTACTCACCCGCTCTTGATCCACCTCGGCCAGCCCACCCTTTTTGTCCCGACGATTGCACCCGCCGACTTGGGGCCATCCGTGGCCACTGACGACCGGTTGGACGCCGCCCGAGCCTACCTGCACCCCCCCGTCGCCCATACTAATCGCTTCAAACAGGAGGAGAGTGAGTGATGACGAGTTACCGAACGACCCCGGCCCTGTGGCAAACACGTCGCTGGCCGGTTGTCCTGGCCCTACTGACGGCCGTCGCGTTGATCGCCGGTCCCGTTGGGGTGCCGATCACCGCGCAGGTCTTCGCGGCCGACGCCCCGGCAGCCGAAGACACCCCGGCAGCCGACGACGCCTCGACGCCCGACGCGCCCGTGGCCGACGACACGACCACGGCCGACGACACCGAGGCCAATCCCAAGGCCGATCCCAAGAACGATCCAAGGAAAGATCCGAAATTCCTCATCTTCTGGGCAGTCGGTTTCGTTGCGTCGATTATCGCGCTGGTGTTTGCCGTGCGGTTCTTCAAGGAGGTGATGGCCGCCGATGAAGGCAACGAGGAGATGATCGAGATCGCCGAGCACGTCCGCACCGGTGCCAACGCGTATCTCTGGCAGCAGTACAAGGTTGTGTTCCTCTTCTTCGTCGTGATTTTCGGCCTGTTGGCCTACGCCGCGTTCGGACTCGACGTGCAGAGCAAGTGGGTGCCGTTTGCCTTCCTCACCGGTGGATTTTTCTCGGGTCTGGCCGGTTGGTTCGGCATGAAGACCGCCACCTGGGCCAGCAGCCGAACGGCCGCCGGTGCCCAGAAGTCGCTCAACGCGGGTCTGCAAGTCGCCTTCCGCAGCGGGGCCGTGATGGGCCTGACCGTTGTGGGACTGGGGCTGCTGGACATCATGATCTGGTTCGCTGTCCTTTGCTGGCTTGTGCCCGCGCTCGGCTACGGCGATATCAGTCTGGTCAGTATCACGGTAACGATGCTCTGCTTCGGCATGGGAGCCAGCAGCCAAGCGTTGTTCGCGCGGGTTGGCGGCGGCATCTTCACCAAGGCGGCCGACGTCGGAGCCGACCTGGTCGGCAAGGTCGAGGCCGGCATCCCGGAAGACGACAAGCGAAACCCGGCCACTATCGCCGACAACGTGGGCGACAACGTGGGCGACGTTGCCGGCATGGGCGCCGATCTTTACGAATCCTATTGCGGCTCGATACTGGCAACCGCGGCGTTGGGCGCCAGCTTGCCCCTGGTAGTCGGTCGGTTGAGCGGCTCGGCGGCGGTGCAGGCC
>JABMRB010000796.1 GCA_013202865.1 Candidatus Nealsoniibacteriota bacterium
GCCCTATACCACAACCTTGGAGACCTCCCTGAGCCAGAATTCACCCACGAATTCTGCTGAAGAGGCTGTTTTTTAAGGGTTTCCCACACTTTTCAGTCTTGTAGAAAACCCCCGGAAAGCCCCTAGAAACCCCCTTGCGGGTGTCAGTGACACCCGGTGAATCGGCGTCTTGGACATTCTGACGTACCCGACGGCGGGGGTGAGTGGCTTGGGCATTGTGATCCTTTTGTGCAGAGCCTCGCCGTCTGTCTGGGTGGACGTGGCAGGCAGTGCTGGCTCGTGTCACGCGATTCCTGGTTTCAATCCCTCTTGGTTTTTCTGCTTCGCGGCCTCAACGACAAAGTGTCCGAGTTCGCGGACGAGGCCACACGTCCACGCAATCGCCATCGCAATTGCTCTCGATCGGTCGAGCGGCGGCATTGGGCACACGCTGCAACCCAAACCACGGGCAATCTGTAGGAGCTCGTCTACGCGATCCTCCAACTCCTCAAGTTCCGCGTTGTGCGCCAGGGCGTTGCGGAGCGCATTCAGCCTCTTTGCGAACGGGAAGAACCTGTCGTTTAGTACGGCTGGGGTTAGGGCACGGACCATCCACAACTTCTGCGAGAAAGACAGCTTGGCTTTCTTGAGGCAGCTTGGTGTCTGGGCGAATCCCTCCAGTATTGCCAGCAATTGCTCTTCGATCAGTAAATGCCCTTTGAGCAAAATCAGCGTAAGGTCACCAGATGACGGCAATAGTCTGGTAAACCGTTCGATGTGCTTCTCGTAACCCTCGTCACTCATCGGCATTGCTCTTTCTGAAACGCCGCAGGCGACCCGGTTTCAGTCCGGCACCCGCCACGGCAAACGTATTACTAGGTCACTACGCCAAACGCTCCACACACCCGCCTGGCGCACGCTTCGTCTTCTCGGGTCGAATGTTGCCCACCAGTCTCGATCGCGTCCCCACCGGGCTCCTGCACGTTGCACACGGCCGCTGAGCAGGTTCCCGTCGACCACAGGCGCACCGCCACCCCGAAACGAACATCGGTTGCTCTGCCCGCAGCGAGACCAGCCACGGACCTGGTGAACGCCAACGGGCGTCCTCGATAGCAGTGTGTTTCCGTCCACGTGGGTTCCTCCCTCGCACACGCCGGCCGGCCCCCAGGTGCAAGTCCGGGGGCCGGTCGACGAAGGGCAAATTGCCTACGGGGCATTGTAGCGGATTGGGCGGAATCATGGAAGGACCTACGGGGGGTGATTTGGTCCGCCAGACACCCACCGTGCCCGGCGCTCGCGTCAAGCGGTCGAGTTGGTGGCTCGGCCAACCAACGCACACTGGGCCCTGGAAGGCTTATGGCCTACCGTCCCGGCCGCTTTCTATGACGCCGAGAAAGGGCGGAGAGTACCCGTCGCCTGGATCGGGGTGCCGCTTCAAACACCAAGCTGTCGATATCGCCGTGCTTTCCTAGTAATCCTGGCCTCTTCCAGCCAGACCCGGTCTTTCCCTTGAACACGCTCCATGATTCTACCCCAACCTGCAACGGGATGTCGGGCTTCCAACTCAACCGCCTCAGCCAAGGCCCTGTCGGCTTGGGCGACCTGTCCTAATCGCAGGTGCGCGAGTGCGAGGAAGTACAGGTGTGCCGGCTTGCTTGGATCAATCTGGCGAGCTGCCTGAAAACGGCCGATTGCTTCCTCGTAACGGTGGCTCCAGAACTTGTGGAGTCCGTCGCCGAAGAGGGCTTGGGACTGGGCATTGCTTTGGGCCGGCCGATGTTCTCGCGAACACAATCGGTCTGTGTTCCTCGACCCCGGCAACCGTACCACGAGAGTGTTCGATATCTGCGGCTGATACAAGACGGTTGAGTTGTTGATGACCACCCCGGTTGCAGTCGGTGTTTGGGTCTTGCTTTTGGAACAGTCCAATGTCTGCTCTGCCCGAAATCGACACGTCTGATCGCGATTGCCTGCCACCTCCGCCCCGTTCTCCCACTCAGCCAATGTCCCGGCGCACTCGGGCTGCTGAGCTGTCTCCGCCTCGTGATGGTCGTCCATGCGTCCGGACCTCAATAGCAGCAGAAAACCCACCAGCCCAATCGCGGCACAGCCGGCGATCAATTCCTTCAACTCGCGGGCTATCGCCACGACGGTGCGACGACTATCGGTACGAGTGTGGTCAGGATGGCGCATGGCTGTCACTGCATAAGCCCCTTGGCCAAGTCCTTGTTGATCTGATGGGCACAGCCGCATGTCTGACAAACGAGGTAATACTTCTTGTGCGTCGATAGTACAAACTTGTCCGAGAAGAACATCAGGACCGGCACACCCAATCCCGGTCCGGCTTTGACGTAATTCAGTCGAAGATCTGTCTCGTTGCCACAGTGCTCGCAGGTCCTTCGTACGGCTTGGGCATGGTCTACTTGGTGGAACTTACCGGTTCTGAAAAGCATGACTTTCTCCTCTTGGTTACCAGGGGTTGAGTGATGGACAGGGCGACCTTCTGCGGTCATGGCTTATCGGAATCGTTCAATCAGTGTGCGTTCCAGGTGTTCCGGAATTTCAGTGGGGTCCTGCAACGCAGCGGCGAGCACCTGTTGGGCAAACTGCCTCGATGGCAACTCGACGCCACCGCTGCATACTGAACAGGTCATCCAGTATCGCTTGCTCCATTTGGCGACCGGAACGAAGTAGAGGGAAATGCGTTTGCTGGTCTCGACGACCGTCCATTGCGTGGCGTTGCCACAGTTGGGGCAGTGGACGAAGAACCCCTCGCCCAGCACCTTGTGGCCGCCTCCCCAACCGAAAACAATCATCTCTTCTCCTCCCATTGCGTGTTCACTTTGAGGTACCTCCCCCCGACCGACCCGAATACCGAGTCGGCCGGGGGTGAAGGCATCGTCCACTACCACCGCCAGTACGACGAACTGGGCCGATAGTAGCTGCGGTAGCCGCTGTAGGACGGCGTCCGCCGCGTTCCCATCTGCCCGGTGTAGGGGTTGATGTTGGGGTACGTGCTCCAGTTGTTGCGGAAGGAACTGTCGGGGTTGCTCCGGTAGTGCGACTGCACGTAAGTGCCGTTCGACCGGTAGTAACCCTGTACCCGGACGTCAGCGTCGGCCGGTCCGGCCACGAACATGGCGCTCGCCACAACGATCAGACTCAGAAAGATTCGCTTCAACATCGCAACTCTCCTTTACATGGGGGGTATGGACTTGTGTCCGATTGTCTGTCACCATGAACAGCGGAAACGGTGGCCAGACCGAACGCGGAATCTGCCCATCTTTTTTCTCGCCGGCAGTGATCGGGAGTAATCGTGCCAGATACCCTCACCACCCAGGTCCTGATCGAGCAGGTTCAAGACGGGGATCAGAGCGCGCTGAATGAGCTTTGCAGCCGCTATCAAATGCGGGTCCTGACGGCCGTCCGAGTCCGCCTTGGGGCCCATCTTCGCCAGAAGGTGGAATCGTGGGACATCGTGCAGGAAGCCATGATCGATGCCCTGCGCGGCGTGGAGAAGTTCGAGTTCCGTACAGAGGGCGCCTTTCTCAAGTACATCAATCGGGTGGTGGCAAACAAGATCCGCGACGAGGCCGATCACTGGGGCGCCCAGCGGCGTGACGCGGGCCGAGAAGTTTCTCTTGAAAAAGGGCGTTCGGTTGGCTCCGCAACCCCGCTTATTACTCCAGAGGACCGTGCTGCGCCCACGCCTAGCAAGATCGTCGGCTTGCACGAAGACCTCGCCTTGCTGGAGTCCGCGATGGACCGTCTCGGCGACGAGTCCTCGGACTACCGCGACCTGATCGTGGCGGCGAAGATCGAGGGACGGACCTATCGGGAGATCGCTGAGGAGTCGGACTCGACCGAGGACGCCGTCCGCATGCGAGTGAAGCGGGCGCTGACGGCCCTGGCCAGGATCTACAAGAATCTGGACGGAGAAACCTAACGATGGCCACACGCGATCAGCGAGACGAAGCACTTTGGGCGGCAATCGATTCGGGTACGCTCGAAGGGCCGTTCGCCGACGACACAGAAACCGCCCAGACTTTCGCGGCCTACCAGAAGCTGGAATCGCTCTTTGAGCTTATTCGTCAGCCTGCGGACGTTCTCTCGCAAATGCAGGAGCCGATCGAGCACCCCGAGACGATCGGCCGGTATCGCGTTCGCCGGGTGCTCGGGCAGGGTGCTTTCGGCATCGTCTACCTTGCGGACGACCCGGAACTGGACCGCCTAGTTGCCGTCAAAGTACCTCGCCCCGGGCGGTTCTCATCGGAAGACGAAACCGAGAAGTTCCTGGAAGAGGCCCGGCTTGCCGCCCGCCTGAATCATCCGGGGATCGTCACGGTCCACGACGTGGGCCGGGAGGGCGACCAGTGCTACATCGTCACCGAGTACATCCAGGGCCGCACGTTGCAGGAACTGGCCGATTCCGAAAGTCTCCATCCGGCAGAAGCCGCCGGGCTGGTAGCTCGCGTTGCCGATGCATTGCACTACGCGCACAAGAAGGGTTTCGTCCATCGCGACCTAAAACCGGGCAACATCCTCATCGACGATCAAGGGCATCCCCACGTCGTCGATTTCGGCTTGGCCGTCTCCGAAGACAGCCAGCGGTTGCACGCCGGTCAGATTGCCGGCACGCCTGCCTACATGTCCCCGGAACAGGTTCGTGGTGAGACGCAGTACGTCGACGGCCGCACTGACATCTGGAGCCTGGGTGTCATCCTGTACCAGATGCTGACCGGTCGCCAGCCGTTCTGGAGAGGAACCGCTGCTGAATGTCTTGATGAGATTCAGCAGCGCGATCCAAAGCCACCTCGGCAGATCGACGACTCCATACCGGCCGAACTGGAACGTATCGTCCTGAAATGTCTGGCCAAGCGTACGACCGAGCGGTACAACACGTCCGCCGATCTGGCCGGCGACCTCAGGCGTTGGCATCCGAGCCCGCACAAATCGTCGGCTTCTGGAGCCCCACTGTACGTTGGGTCATCCCATCGATTCCGTAAACCGGCGTGGTGGATCATCGGGTGCGTTGCGCTGATCGCGGGAATCTTGACGATCTATGCTGCCACACGGCCGGTGACACCATCCGGCACCGGCACAACCGCCCCGATCACGGGCACTATCGGTGTGAAGATCTGGAACTCGGAGAATCCGCAACGACGCGAACTGTCGCTCACCGACAAGGGCGCCTTGCCGCTGATCTCGGGCGACCATATCCGGGTTACGGCATCGGCCAACCGGCCGAGTTACCTGTATGTCGTTTGGATCGATTCCCAAGGGGAAGCTTCGCCGGTGTACCCTTGGGCTCCCGGCGACTGGGCCTCACGCCCGGAGAAGGAAGAACCGGTTGCTTCGATTTCCCTGCCCGACGGGCGCAGCACGGGCTGGCCCATGCAAGGCCCTTCCGGCATGGAAACGCTTGTGCTCTTGGCACGAGAAACACCCCTTCCGGCCGATGTCCAACTCCAGGAACTCTTCTCGGGTTTTCCGATACAGAAGATTCAAGACCCGCGAGCCATCGTGTGGCTTGATAAGGGTGAGATAGTCGACACGGTTGAACGCAAGCCGCAGTTCTTCAATCCGCAAGAGATTGACGATCCCGTGCTCGTCACCCAGCGGCTACTCGCTGAGAGGCTCGGGCCACACTTCCAACTGGTCCGAGCCGTCAGTTTCGCCAATGTGGTGCCAGCGGAGAAGTAGGCGCGTTGCGGCGTCGTCACGAAGGAGCAAACTCCATGAAACTGTGCCATCCTCGGTTCTGTGCCATTCTTCTTCTGGCCCTCCAGTTCTCTTCGACGTTTGTCGTGGCCGCCGAAGATAGTCCCCCTGCCGATCACCAGAAGCAACTGGAGGAGCGAGATAAGTACGATCAGCAGGCCAATGCGTTCTTGTTTGAGGGCAAAACTTCCGACGCGCAGACCGCCGCACAGAAAGCACTGAAGATCGAACGGCAGGTTTATGGCGATGTACACGACGAAATTGCAGTTTCACTTTCTGAGCTGGCCACTCTCTACACCGTGGGGGGTGACTTCGCAGCCGCCAAGGACGCCCGGCAGGGGTCGCTTTCAATCATTGTGCAGTTGCATGGTGAGAAGCATTGGCAAGCGGTCGATGCAAGATGGGCTTTGAAGAACGACCAAGCCTCTGCCAAAATGTCGCCGGCAGATCGCCGTCGCTATCTCGACACGCTACGTCAGGCACTGGAGTTCCGCCAGGCGGGGAATCCAAAACAAGCCATCGAGTTCGCGCGCGAGTTTTGTCAACTGACAGAAGGACTCTTGGGAAAGAACAACCCTTGGCACGCTACGGCCTTGTGCAGGGTTGCCTCTCTGTCTACCGAGGTTGGTGACCTCACTGCCGCAGAGTTGTACTACCGAGATGCAGTACAGATCTACGCCAAGACACTGGGCGAGTCTCACCCCACACGGGCCAATACCCTGAATACGCTAGCTGGTCTATTATTTGGTCGACACGAGTATGCACAGGCCCGACAGCGATTTGAGCAGGCGCTAGCGATGCAGCGGCGCCTGTATCCTGAAGACAAGCATCCTTTGGGGCATCATGTCGTGGCAAGAAGTCTGTACGGCTTGGGCAGAGTGCTATACGAGCAAGCTGAATTCCGACAGGCCGAGAAACACTATGAGGAATCGCTGGCAATGCGGCGGCACTTGTACCCAGAAAGCCAGTATCCCCAGGGACATCTGGAACTGGTTGCAAACTTGTACAGCCTAGCAGACGCGCAGCTCGCCCAGAGGAGTTACAACAAGGCCAAGGAGGGTTTTCAGCAAGCCTTCGACATGCTGCTGCGTCTGTACCCACAAGGCCAATATCCCCAGACTTTTCTTCATCCGGCTACGGTCTTGAATAGGCTAGGCGGCACACTAAGCCTCGAAGGCGATCACGAGAGTGCCCAAAAGCACATTGAACGGGCGCTGGCAATGTTTGAGGATCTGTATCCTCAAGACCAATATCCCAGCGGACATCCTAAGATGGCAGAGAGCCTGTACCACTTGGGTACTGTACTGGAAGCCCAGGGCAAGCACCGAGAAGCACAGGAACGTTTGGAACACGCCACTGCAATGTTAGAGCGCACATGGCCGGATGGCGCCTTTCCCCAAGGCAAGAAGAAACACGCAATGGCTCAGATCCACAGCGCTCTAGGTTATGGTTTCGTGAGTCAAGGTAGGTGCGAGTTGGCCAGAGGGAGCCACGAACGGGCGCTGGCCATGCGACAAAGTCTCTACACGAAAGAGGAGTTCCCTCGCGGGCATCCCGAGATAGCGGAGAGCCTGAACAACTTGGCCGTGGCCTTGTCCGCCCAAGGCGAGTTTGGCCAAGCACGACAACGCTTTGAAGAGGCGCTGGCGATGCACCGGGGGATGTCCCATCTATTGTTAAAACTGCCGGTGGTCTCTTGGGAAGTTACGCTACC
>JABMRB010000797.1 GCA_013202865.1 Candidatus Nealsoniibacteriota bacterium
CGGTCAGCCTGATCAACCTCGACGAACACCTCAACCGGCTCACCGGACGCGACCTGCGGCAGTTGGAGACTCACGTGCCGCTGGACACGCTGAAAACCGTGGTCGATCTGGCTGTGGACATCGGCCGGGAAGGCCGCGAAGGCAAGCCCGTGGGGACGCTGTTCGTCGTCGGAGACGCCCGAAAAGTGCTCGCCAGCAGTCATCCGGCCGGTTTCGATCCGGTCAAGGGCTACAGCCGCAAGGAGCGGAACCTCGACGACGCACGGGTCCGCGAGGGGATCAAGGAGATCGCGCAGATGGACGGGGCGATTATCGTCTCGGCCGATGGGACCGTCGAGGCGTCCTGCCGCTATCTCGACTGCTCGGCTGCCGAAGTCACACTGTCGAAGGGACTGGGGGCCCGACACTGGGCCGCCGCCGCCGTCAGTCGGGCCACCAACGCCGTGGCCGTCTCGGTCAGCGCAACCAACGGCACCGTGCGAATCTTCCAGAACGGCGAGGTTGTCCTGCGAATCGAACCCCACCTGCGGCGTCCGATGGTGTGGAAGGAATTCGAGTACGAACCCCCCACTATGGAGGTAAAGGGCAAGGGGGAGGCGTAGGGGCGTGTTCCCATCAGCGAGCCGCGGGGCTTGCCCCCGCGCAACCCACACTGCGAAGCCGCAAGCGCCCCCGCTGTAGTATGTATTAGTACAACCCACAGGACGTAATATCACCGCAAACTCGCCTGTCGAAAACAGAAAACCCCAAAATCCGGCTGAGGGCTTGTGAACCTCTTCGGCCGATGCTAGTCTATAGGGTTTGCACGTTGGCGGTTTGTCTGTTGGTGTATTGCTTGTTGGTGTATTGCTTGTTGGTGTATTGCTTGTTGGTAAGGAACCTGGCTATGAAGAAAGATATCCACCCCAACTACGTCGTTACTGCGGTGACCTGCGGCTGCGGGAACAAATTCACTACGCGTAGCACGCGACCTGAGTTGAAGGTCGACATGTGTAACAACTGCCATCCCTTCTTTACGGGCAAGCTGAAGTACGTGGACGCCGAAGGCCGAATCGATAAGTTTCAGAAGAAGTACGCCGGCACGGGCTACGCCAGCCTCAATCGTGGCAAGAAGCAGGCGGCTGCCCCGGCGCCTGAGTCCCAAGAGCAGTAGCCCGGTTCATCGGCCCCCACGCGTCGCAACGTTGCCATCTCGCTCAGCGAGACGGCTGTTGCTGAGTTCTCCGACAAAGCTTGGGTCTCGAACCGTCCGGTAGTCGATCATGCGCGAAGTGCTTGAAGAGAAACTGAGCCGCTTCGAGGAGTTGGAAAAGAAACTCCTCGATCCGGAGGTGCTGACCAATTCGGCACGTCTCGCGGCCGTCGCTCGCGAACACGGGTCGCTGGCTAAGCTGGTGACCAAGTATCGCCGCTTCAAGCATCTCAACGCCCAGATCGTCGACGCCATGGAGATGATCAAGGGGCCCGATCCGGAAATGCGGGAACTGGCCCAGGCCGAGATGGCGGAACTGAAGACCGAACGGGAGCAATTCTGGAACGAACTGCTTGAGATGACCATCGGTGGCAAAGACGCCAACCGCACCCGGTGCATCATGGAGATCCGCGCGGGCACCGGCGGCGACGAGGCGGCCCTGTTCGCCCGCGATCTCTACGAAATGTACAAACGATACGCCGAAGCCAAGGGCTGGAAAATGGGTGTGCTCAACCTCCACCCGACCGAACTCGGTGGCTTCAAGGAGGTCTTTCTGGAACTCGAAGGCGACGGGGTGTTTCGCCACCTGCAATTCGAAAGCGGCGTGCATCGTGTCCAGCGGGTGCCGGAGACCGAAGCGAAGGGCCGCATCCATACCTCCGCCGCCACCGTGGCCGTGATGGCCGAGCCGGAAGACATCGAAATCCAACTGAAGCCCGAGGATTATCGGGAGGACAGGTATCTCGCCAGCGGGCCCGGCGGGCAGCACGTCAACAAGACCGCCTCGGCCATTCGCCTGACGCATCACGAATCGGGCCTCGTCGTGAGCATTCAGGACGAGAAGAGCCAGCACAAGAACCGGGCCAAGGCCATCAAGGTGCTCAAGACGAGGCTCTACGAACGCCAACGAGAAGCGGAAGAGAAAGCACGCTCCGACGAACGTAAGAGCAAGATCGGCTCGGGCGACCGCAGCCAGAAGATCCGCACCTACAACTTCCCCGAAAACCGCGTGACCGACCATCGAATCAGCCTCACCCTCTACCGGCTCGACAGCATCCTCGGCGGCAACGTGGATCTGGTGATCGACGGCCTGACGGAGTACGAACGCCAGGAGCAACGCGCCGCCTTCGGACCGATGGACTGATGGTATGCCCGAAACCGAAACCTGGACCGTCGGCCGGCTGCTGACTTGGACGGCCGACTACCTGAAGGAGCATCAGTCGGACAGCCCCCGGCTCGACGCCGAGGTGTTGCTGGCCGAGGCGCTCGCGTGTCGCCGGATCGATCTCTACACGCGGTTCGACGAGGCACCCGACGACGACGCCCGGGCAGCGTTCCGCAGTTTTGTCCGCCGCCGGGCCGAGGGCACGCCGGTGGCCTATCTGGTTGGGAGTCGCGAGTTCTATTCGCTCAGCTTTCGGGTGACGCCCGACGTGCTGATCCCGCGGCCTGAGACCGAACTGTTGGTCGTGGCCCTGCTGGATCTTGCCCGAAGCCGCCCGGCCGGAAAGCCGCTTACCGTTGCCGACGTGGGGACCGGCAGCGGCATTGTCGCCATCTGCGCGGCGAAGGAACTTCCCAGTTGTCGCGTCACGGCGATCGACGTCAGCCCGGCCGCGCTGGCGGTGGCTCGGGAGAACGCCGCGGAGCACCATGTGGCCGAGCAGATCGAGTTGGTCGAAAGCGATCTGTTCGCGGCAGTCGACCCGCAGCAGCGATTCGATTTCATCGTCAGCAATCCGCCTTACGTCACCACGGCCGAGTTGGAGACGCTCTCGCCGGACGTGCGAAACTTCGAGCCGTACCGCGCGTTGGCCGCCGGGAAACAAGGCGTCGACGTGATCGAGCGGTTGATCCGGCAGGCCGGCGATCGGCTCCGTAGCGGCGGACACTTGCTTTTCGAGGTCAGCCCCACAGTCCACGACGCCGCCCGATCGCTGCTGGAGTCGGACGAGCGATTCACCCCGGGCGAAACGATCAAAGACCTCGCCCGGCTGCCACGCGTGGTGCAGGCGAGTAGGAAGGGGGATTGAGAATTGTAAATTGCAAATTGGGAATTGCAAATTGCAAATTGAAGAAGAGAGAGCATCACAAAACGCCCACGGACCGCGCTCTGTGGGGTCGATCTGAGTCGGAACGTCGAACGATCACCGTGCTAAGAACTCGTACAGGAATTACCTTCCGATTTGGCTACGAGCAGTGAGCTATGAGCTATGAGCAGTCAGGAGTGAGAAAGCCCGTTACTCAAAGCCCGTTACTCAAAGCCCCTTACTCAAAGCCCGTTACTCATAGCTAATAGCTCATAGCTCA
>JABMRB010000798.1 GCA_013202865.1 Candidatus Nealsoniibacteriota bacterium
GAGGGGACCCTCGAGGTGCTGCCCGACGGGTTCGGCTTCCTCCGCAGTCCCGACTATCACTACCTATCCTGTCCCGACGACATCTACGTCTCGCCGAGCCAGATCCGCCGGTTCGGGCTGAAGACCGGCTCGACCGTCTCCGGGCAAATCCGCCCACCGAAGGAGAACGAACGATATTTCGCCTTGCTGCGGGTCGAGGCAATCAACTACGAAGACCCCAACCTGCTCTCCGCGAAGGTCTCTTTCGACGATCTTACGCCGTTGCACCCCGACCAGCGGGTCGCGATGGAGACCTCGGTCGACGAGGTCGAGATGCGGGTCATCGACTTGATCGTGCCGATCGGGTTCGGCCAGCGGGGGTTGATCGTCAGTCCGCCCCGGGCGGGAAAAACGATCCTGATGCAGAAGATGGCCAAGGCGGCCCTGAAGAACTATCCCGAACTGTACGTCTTCATGCTGCTGATCGACGAACGGCCCGAAGAAGTGACCGACATGGAGCGGCAGGTCAAGGGCGAGTGCTGCGAAGTGATCAGTTCCACGTTCGACGAGCCGGCCGCTCGCCATATCCAGGTCTCCGAAATGGTTCTGGAGAAGGCCAAGCGAATGGTCGAGTTCGGCCGCGACGTGCTGATCTTCCTCGATTCGATCACGCGGCTAGCCCGGGCGTGGAACTCCGAGTGTCCCAACTCGGGCAAGATCCTCTCCGGCGGCGTTGACGCCAACGCCCTGCAAAGGCCCAAGCGGTTCTTCGGATCCGCCCGAAAGGTCGAGGAAGGCGGATCGCTGACGATCATCGGCACCGCGCTGGTCGATACGGGCAGCCGGATGGACGAGGTGATCTTCGAGGAATTCAAAGGGACCGGCAACCAAGAAATCGTGCTCGACCGCAAACTGGTCGACCGGCGGATATGGCCGGCTATCGACATCAATCGTAGCGGCACCCGGCGGGAAGAGATGCTAATGGACCCCGAGGAGCACCGCCGCGTTTGCGTGCTCCGCCGAGTGCTCGACGACATGAACGGCCCCGACGCCATGGAGCTACTCGTCTCCCGTCTAAATAAGACCCAAAACAACGCCGAGTTCCTCATGAGTATGAATTTGAAATGAGTGGCGAGTGGTGAGTGGTGAGAAAAGAATACCACTAACCGCTTGCGGCTCCCCACTCCCCACTCACCACTACCCCCCCACCCCATGCCCAACATCTACCAAGGAAACGTTACGGACAGCGACGGTCGTTTTGCGATCGTGGTCTCGCGGTTCAACGAGTCGGTCACGACCCGGCTGCTGGACGGCGCCGTTGAAACACTGATTACCCACGGCGTGGCCGAGCGGCGGATCGACGTGGTTTGGGTTCCCGGCGCGTTCGAGATCCCGGTGGTGGCCTCGCGATTGGCCGCATCGAGACAGTACGTGGCCGTGATCTGCCTTGGGGCCGTGATCCGCGGCGAGACGCCCCACGACCAGCACATCAACCGGGCGGTTAGCACCGCACTGGCCGAGATCGGTATCCAGAACGAACTGCCTGTGCTCTTTGGCGTGCTCACGTGCAACACGCTCGACCAGGCAATCGCCCGATCCGGCGGGCTGACCGCGACCACCGGAAAGGACGCCACCGACAAGAAGGTCGGCAACAAGGGCGTCGACTGCGCCGAAGCCGCCCTGGAAATGGCCGACCTCATGGCGAAGATAGTGGGCAGTGGGTAGTTAAGTTTGTTTCGTCATTTGTCATTTAGTATTAGGCATTTCCCCCCCATGTCCCGCCGAAGTGAAGCACGTGAACTTGCCTTTCAGGTCCTGTACCAGGACGATCTAAATCCGCGCGGCGACGCCGTTGCCAAGGATGACATGCTTCAGCGCCGGCTGGGCGACGAGGACTTGGTCGCCTTTGCCCGGGAGTTGGTCGCTGGAGTGCGCCGAAACCGGGAGGAGATCGACGGCCTGATCGAGCAGTCGGCCGCCAACTGGAGTCTGGAGCGGATGGGCTCGACCGATCGGAACGTGTTGCGGTTGGGTGCCTACGAGTTGTTACACACGGACGTTCCCGCCCGAGTCGCCATCGACGAGGCGCTCGAACTGGCCAAGCGCTACGGTTCCGCCCAATCGTCCCAGTTCGTCAACGGCATCCTCGACCGGCTAATGCATGGGGGAAAGGACGAAGCACGAAGCACGAATGACGAATGACGGCCGCTTGCGGCTTAGCCC
>JABMRB010000799.1 GCA_013202865.1 Candidatus Nealsoniibacteriota bacterium
ACCCGATCGATGATTCTGAGCTGATTCTAATCGACGTAACTCCTTATTTCAAGCCGACTTATTGGTCGCCTCGACCGAGCTGCGGGAGTGCGTGCCAAATGTAAAGGCGGTGCAATATTCGTCCATTGCGGATTCGCGGGCCCCCATCTTGCCCAAAGCACGGGATATGTCGGGTGCGCGATTCTGCGATGAACCGCAAGGCGTCCCCTTTGTTGCTCGCATGCGGTGCAAACCACTACCGCTCCACCGCCGGTGTCAACATGCCGATCCGCCATTGGAATTGGCCGTAGCTCTTGCCGGACTTGTGCTTGTCGAACATGCCTTGGAAGATCATCCGCAGGTTGCTCGGGTCGACCGTCAGCGTCTGGTCGTATCCGTCGCGCAGCAGTTCGCCGTGGCTGACGTTGTCGGTCCAGGGTTCGACGCCGACGGCCGGGCGGATGTTCTTCCAGCCGGCGAACGGTTTTTCCGACGTGTCGGCCACCGGGGTCCATGGGCCGTCGAGCCGGTCGGCCAGGTAGGCTTTGTAGTAGCGCCGGCCATTCTCCTCAATGATCGTCAGGTACTTATCCGTGCCTTTGAGTTTGTAGGTATGGCTCGCCTCGAAGATCTTGGCTTGCAGGGCAAGCTTGCAATCGTCGAAGCCCTTGGGGAAGTCCGCGAGGTTCGTCCGCAGCCGCCACATCTTGCCGTTGAGGCTGGTGAGGAACAGGTAGGCGTGCGCGTCGTCGCAGATGATCCAGTAGTCGAGCCCGCCGACCGTACGCGGGTCGTTTCCTCCGCCGTCAAGGATCGGCCGAGCTTGCGTCCACGAGTCGGGCTCGGCGATCGTGGTCGTCGTGCTGTAGGCGACCCACATCTTCTTCGCGCCGGACACACCCATCTGGTAGATCAAATACCACCGCTTGTGCGGCGCGAAGTAGAAGACCTGCGGGGCACAATAGTAGTCGCTATCGCTGATCTTCAGGATCGTGCGCCGCGAGCCGTCTGCGTCCTCCCATTTCTCGAACGAACAGTATTCGATGGCCGATCTGCCGGGTAGCTTGACGGTCATGAAGACGTGCCACTTCCCGCCGTGAAAGACGACGGTGGGGTCCTTCTGTGCCCGGCTCGGATCGCGGTCACGCTGCTCGGGCGAGATCAGCGGGGCGGTGTAGTTCCATGCGGCGGGGACTTGCATCGCGGCCGGCTCCGCGGTGAGGCCCGTGTGTGCAATCAGGCCAATCAGGATCAAGGCTGCTGCCGCAATCATGCCGCGAATGACGTGCTTCATCACGATTCACCTCCCGATCGTTTAGCCCGTGACAGATTTCGCTGCCGCCACCACGTTCTCAACAGTAAAACCGAACTGTTTCATCAACACGGCGGACGGGGCCGAGGCGCCGTAGCCGTCCATGCCGATGAACCGGCCGGCGGCGCCGACGTACTTCGACCAACCCAATTCGATACCCGCCTCGACGCCCACACGGGCGGTTACCTCGGGCGGTAGGACCGAATTGCGATACTCGGCCGGCTGGGCGTCGAACAGTTCCCAACACGGCAGACTGACCACGCGGGCCTTGATCCCCTCGGCGGCAAGCTGCTGCCGGGCTTCGACGCAGAGCGACACCTCGCTGCCGGTGGCAATCAGGATCACGTCCGGTTTGCCGTCGCCGTCACTCTCGAAGTCACAGATGTCGGCCAGCACGTATCCACCCTTTTGCAGCCCGGCGGCCGGAGCGTATTCGGTACGGTCGAGCGTTGGCAGGTTCTGGCGCGTCAGCACGATCGCGGACGGCCCGTCATCGCGGCGAAGGATCGCCCGATACGACTCCGCCACTTCGTTGGCATCGGCCGGGCGGAAGACGTTCAGCCCGGGGATCGCCCGCAACGCCGCCAGATGCTCGACCGGCTGGTGCGTCGGTCCGTCCTCGCCGACGCCGATCGAATCGTGCGTGAAGATATAGAAGACCGGCAGCTTCATCAGGGCGGCCAGGCGCATCGGCGGCCGCATGTAGTCGGTGAAGACGAAGAACGTGGCCCCGTAGGCACGTAGTCCGCTCAACGCCATGCCGTTGCAGATCGAGGCCATGGCGTGCTCGCGGATGCCGAAGTGGAAGTTGCGGCCGGCGTAGCTCTCGGCCGAGAATTCACCCGCCGTGTCGAAGTTCAGCGTCGACTTGTTCGACGGCGACAGGTCGGCCGAACCGCCAAGCATCCACGGGATGTTCTTGCCGACCTGATTGAGCACTTTGCCGGACGAGGCCCGGCTGGCGATACCCTTGGCGTCGGCGGGAAACTCCTTGATGTCGGCGTCCCAGCCTTCGGGCAACTCGCCTCGGGCGATCGTGTCGAGTTGGGCGGCCTCGTCGGCGTGCTTCGTTCGGTACTGGGCTAGCATGGCGTCCCATGCCTCGCGTGCCTGCTTGCCGCGGGCACCGACGCCGTCGGCAAACAATGCCGGCACTTCGTCGGGCACACGGAAGTGTTCGTCCTCGGGCCAGCCGTAGGCGGCCTTGGTCAGGCGGATTTCGTCCTCACCCAAGGGCGCGCCGTGGGCGCCGTGCGTGTTGGCCGCGTTCGGGGCCCCCCAGGCGATCACGCTACGGACAACGATCAGCGTCGGCCGGTCGTCGGTTTGGCGAAACTGCTTGAGCGCCGCACGCATCGCGGCGAGGTCGTTGATGTCGTCGACCTTGACGACTTGGAATCCGTAGCCCTCGAACCGCCGGGCGACGTCCTCGCTGAAGGAAAGCGACGTCTTCCCTTCGATCGTGATCTTGTTGTCGTCGTAGATCCAGCAGAGATTCGACAGTTTCAGGTGCCCGGCAATCGAGGCCGCCTCGGCCCCAACGCCCTCCATGATATCACCATCGCTGCAGAGGGCGTAGGCGTCGAAGTCGAACAACTCGAACCCGGGGCGGTTGAAGCGGGCGCCCAGCCATCGCGACGCGATTGCCATGCCGACGCTGTTGGCGATCCCCTGCCCCAAGGGGCCGGTCGTTGTCTCCACGCCACTGGTATGGCCGAACTCGGGGTGTCCGGGGCAACGGCTGTCAAGTTGACGAAACTGGCGAAGATGAGCAAGTGGAACGGCCGCTTCGTCTGTCGGCTGCCCGTTGGCGTCGAGTTGCTTGACGCCGGCCAAATGCAGCATGGAGTAGAGCAGTGTGGAGGCATGTCCGCAGGAGAGGACGAAACGGTCGCGGTTCGGCCAGCCGGGCTGGGCCGGATCATAGTTCATCGCTTCGTTCATCAGCAGGTATGCGGCCGGGGCAAGTGCAATGGGCGTGCCCGGGTGGCCGCTGTTGGCCGCCTGCACCGCGTCCATCGAGAGGGTTCGGATGGTGTCGATCGCCTGTTGTACGCTTGATTCTGTCGGGTCAGCCATTTCTTTTCTTTCCTTCTTTACCACTAAATCGATCTATATCACCCCCCTTTGGGGGTTTATGCTTCGCAACCCACAATGCGTGCAGTGTATTAGCAGTTGACGTGTGCGTCAATGCGAGAGGAGCTTACCAACGGCACGGCCTGGACGTCACTCGGACCAGTAGGCTGCCAGCAACAGGTCGACGGCCTCCGCGGCGGCGTCTTTCTGTGCCGGACGCTGCGTGGCTGCCCGATCGAGGTCAGAGAGCCAGGCTAGCTCGGCCAGCGATGCCGGCTGGACTTCTGCCGCGGCGGCCGATAGATCGACCAGTTGCAGCATGTCGAGAAAGTTCGTTTGGTTGTTCCGCGCTAGAAGTACGTCCGTGGCGTTGACTGCGCCGTCGCGGTCGTAGTCGTACGGGAATTCGATCCCGCCCGGGTGAAGGAAATCGCGGGGGTTGTTCC
>JABMRB010000800.1 GCA_013202865.1 Candidatus Nealsoniibacteriota bacterium
GGGCTGGGCAGCTCGAACGTCTCGTTGGCCACCGTAATCGCGTCGCGCTCCATCGCCTACAGCAGGGCCGACTGGGTCTTGGGCGTGCCGCGGTTGATCTGGTCGGCGAGGATGACGTGGGAGAAGAGCGGCCCTTTTTGGAACTCGAACGTCCGCCGGCCTTGCGAACTCTCCATCACCACGTAGGTGCCGATCAGGTCGGCCGGCATCAGGTCGGGCGTGAACTGGATCCGCTGGAAGGTGATCTGCATCACGTCGGCCAGCGACTCGACCAGCAGCGTCTTGCCGATCCCCGGCACACCCTCCAACAGGGCATGGCCTCCGGCGATCGCGGCGGTGAGCAGCCCGTCGATCACCGGGCCGTGTCCCACGACGACTTTGCCGATCTCGCGCCGAAGTGTCTCAAAATCCTTTCGGAAACCGTCGAGTTGTTGTCCGATCGAGGCGTCGCTACTCATGGTTTCTGCTTTCCGTTTACCCGTGGTACACGTTCCGTCCATCCGGCCGGTATCCGGGCCGAATCGGTTGACAGGGCAGTATCACACCGAACGGGTGGCGGGTCAAGCTGGGGTATCCGCGCTGCCGCCAGTGTGGCATGACGAGAATCTAACCCCGGACCACGATGATCCCCTCAGGATTCAATTTCACCGTTTGGCGATTCTCATGCGAAGAGCATACCACAGAAGCCCAACGGCCCCCATGCCCAATAAGAGGAGCGTGGAGGGTTCGGGAACAGCGATTGACCTGTCAATCAGGTACAGCGCTGCGGCCAGACCTTCCTCGCCGGTGGGGATGATCTCATCCGGTGGCAGTTCAAACCAAGGCGAGCCCTCGGGACGCAACTCGATCGTGTAGGCAAGGGCGCCCTGGTCGTCGTAGACCCAGTCCTTCATGCCGCCGCTGACTTGGTAGAGAGTGCCGGCAGTAGGGCCCGCGTCGTAGGTCTCGCCATGCACCGCGGTCATCGCCGACGCCATCCCGGTGCCGACGTCCATGAGAAGGTCGTGGTCCGCGGGCAGGTCGTAAGTATAGCCGTACGGTGACAGGACGACTTGTCCGTAGCTGTGGAAATCGACGGCGGAGACGATCTGCGGGTTGGCGATGAAGAAGTCGCTCAGGGCAGCGGTTTCCGGCTCGGAGAAGGCCTCCGGCCCCCGATAGGTGGTGCTGCTCGGAGTGCCGCTGGACCCCGTGCCGCCCCAACCGGCACCCCAGTTCCGGTTCAGATCCACGCCGTAGGTGCCATCGCCGTTGTCACGGCGGTTCTTCCGCCACATCCGGTTGTTCGGGGTCCAACTGTAGACGTACCCGTCGGGATTGACCACCGGCACGATCATGATCTCCGCACTGTCGACCCGCGAGCGGATCGTCGGGTCCGTGTCGTACCCGTACACCAGGTGTTCGGCGATGAACATGTTCGTCATCGGGCTGATCCACTCGCGGGCGTGTTGCGTGCCGCTGAACAACACGCCCGGCTTGTCCGCTGCCGTACCGCCGATCTGCAGCGCCCAGATGTCGCGGCCTTCGATGGAATCTCCGATGTCGACCAGGGTACACAGGTCCGGTCGCTCGGCGGCCATTACGTGGAGTCTGGCCTCGATGTCGGCAAAGGGCTTGTAGTCGTTGAACCAATCTCCACCCGGTTGTCCGAGAACCAGCGAACCGACCACCAACAGGGCATAACTACTCATCAAGGCCACCTCGTTCGTTCAGTGAGATCGTCAAAACGCATCGAGCCCCCCAAGTGTCGCTACAGAAAAGGGGGACAAGCCCACCGGGTGGACTTGTCCCCATAGGTTTGATCGTATCCGACCGAGGATCCTTGCCGGCAACTAAGCGGTCCGGCGGCGGCGCAGAGCCAAAATCACAAACACGGCTCCGGCGCCCAGCAGGAAAAATGTTGACGGTTCGGGAATCGATTGGACCGTCACATTGTCAAATGCCATCATATTCGCAGTAGTTTCGCTGTTCCGAAAGCTGAACATTCTAAAGGCCGTGGGCAACTCCCATTCGGGTGGACGAGTATCGCCTCCCTTAAGGTACCAACCCTCGGGCGTGATGGTAGTCTGTGCCATCGTTTCCAA
Source organism: Candidatus Nealsoniibacteriota bacterium (assembly GCA_013202865.1). Taxonomy (GTDB): domain Bacteria; phylum Planctomycetota; class Planctomycetia; order Pirellulales; family Thermoguttaceae; genus JABMRB01. Next base: position 2,085 of record JABMRB010000800.1, read on the forward strand.
GTCGGTCAACGTCGCTTGGACCACTCGGTTGCTTGCGAAATCGAGGATCATTTCCTGGCGATACCAATGGTCCGCGGCCAAGTCGTCAAAAGCAACAACCCCAGGAGAAGCAAGCGCAGCTCCGGCGGCATCATTAGCCTGATGCATAAGCGAATAGGTAACGCCCGGGTCCTTCCAGTTAAACAGCACGTTGTGATTCTCACCCGACGGCTGGACCGAGAAGCTGCCAATGTAGCCGGCAGTTACCGTCGGATCCTCAAGGAGGCACTTGCCGTTGAAATCGAAGCCGTAGAGGACGGGCAAACCAGCGGTAAGGACCTCGTCGTGTTGGCCCCGTCCGTACTTGGTGAGGTTCTCGACCCTGGGTCCGGCAGCAAACTGGTCGCCTCCCGTCGGGTTGACGGCAGTCATGCCGAACGGGTTGTCTGCATACGTGTAAACGAAGTAGTCATCGCTGTCCGAAGGGGCATACCAACCCTGCTGAGCCGCAGCTCCTCCGCCAAGCCAATCGGTGAGTTGGACACCTGCCGCACTCCCGTTGTAGTCAGGTGCTTCAAATGTTGCGGTGATATCTCCGAAAGTAAACGAAGCCATCGAGCAAACTACTACTGCCGCCAACGTCACGCGTCTAATCGCAATCATGTGTTGTTCCTCCGAATTCTGGTAATCAAAAATGGTGTTCTTCACAATGCCGCACGCTACCCTCCGGCCGCACACGAGAGGCCGGGGATTGCAACGACGGAGAAAACCGTACACTAGCGGCCGTTCAATAAGCCGCCCGTCGTCACAGAGAAGTGAGGCTGCCTCACAAATCGGGTGAATCGTTGCTCGAAAAACCGTCTACGGCCATTCAGATAACCTCTAGTATCCTCAAATCCCTCGTTTTGTCAAGTACCCATCTCCCTCATTTTCCATAAATTCCAAGAAAATTGCCCATGCAGTGCAGTTGTTACGTCCAGCACATCCATCTGGGGGGTTGCGGGGTGCTGTGCGAGTTTTTTTTCCTTGGAACCACCAGAATCTCGAGCGAACGTAACCCGTTACGGTACGATTACCGTGAAAATCGCAAGATCCGCCCCAAGGGGAATAGCTATGCACGTTTGCCCCGATGTTATGGATACGCCTGAGAGTCGTCATTGGCGTCGTTTCGGGCTGATTTGGCGGCGTCCGCACTCCTGGGGGGTGTGGTTGCAAACCGATCGCAGTTTTGATACACTTTAGGGTGGAGACTAAGGGACCGTCGGCGGTAGGCTGGCTGACTCCGTCCCATCAAACTCAGTTTAAGGAGTTCAACGGATGAGAAGTGGCACAATCCTGTTGGCTGGCGTAGCTCTGTTGGTGGGCATGGCCGTTGTGGCGGCACAACAGCCCGCGACACCCTGGCACATTTCCGACGTCAACCGTCTGAACTCCGTACCGCACGGCGACACGGCGGCCACGGACAAGTACCTGCACGTGCAGGTCAAGTTCAGCACCCCGCCCGACGCGGAGAAGAAGTACAAGTTCCGCGTGGTCAACGAGCGCGGCGACGAGGTCGGGTCGTTGTGGGGTTGGAACGATGCGAAATCGTTGGTGATCTTCGACGGGAAATGGGACAGTCTGGCCGGGCTCTATCTGGACGGCCTCGGCCGTCGCGAGCCGCTGTTCCGCACGCAAGTGGCCGCAGTACCAGTCGTATCGCAACCGGCCACCGTTGCACGGGTCCCGTCTACCTACGTCCAGCGGGCTTTGCCGCGCATCGAGAGGGCCCTGCCGCCGGTGAGATACGTGCCCGGCACGAAGCACATCGTCCGCGACGATCGAGTTGCCTACTCCGGCGGCACCACCTCGCACGTCTATCGCGACGATCGAGTCATTCAGCACGGCGGGACCACGCGACACGTCTACGACGGCGACCGCGTTGTCTACCGCGACCGCGTCGTCCATCACGGCGGTGGCACGACCACGCACATCCATCACGGCAGCGACCGCGTCGTTCACCATGACGACGGCGACACGCACGTACACAGCGACGACGGCCACACGCACGCAGACGACGACGGTCATTCGCACGCGGCCGACGGCTCCGGTGACGGACCCGGTGCAGGTGCGGGCGAAGGTCCCGGCGAAGGTCCCGGCGAAGCGTGCGAAGACTGCGAGCCCGGGGAAGGCCAGAGTCCCGGTGAGGCGATGGCGAAAGCCCCCGGCGAAGGTCCGGGCGAAGGCCCCGGCGAAGGTCCCGGCGAAGGTCCCGGTGAAGGCACCGGTGAAGGCGCCGCCGAATGCGAAGACTGCGAGCCCGGGGAAGGTAAGAGCCCCGGTGAGGCGATGGCGCAAGGGCCCGGTTCCGGCAAGGGCCCAGGTAAAGGTTCCGGTCCGGGTGGACCCGGCAAAGGCTCAGGCCCCGGTGGACCTGGCGGCTCCGGCGAGGAAGGCGAAGGTCCCGGCATGGGTCCCGGCATGGGTCCCGGTCAGGGTTATGGTGGCATGGCTTCCTCCGCCCCGATCAAGAGTGCGCCCCAGAACGAGATCCCGCCCGCCTTTGTGCTCTACGTGGCCACGGGCGACGAGTCCGGCCCCGGCAAGGTCTACCAGGTTGACGAGCATGGCCGGGTCCTCGGCGTCGTGAGCCTGCCCTACACGCCGACCGGTCTGGCCCTGCACCGCGACAACGGTCTGGTCTGTGCCTTGCCGCGCGACGGCGGACGCATCATGAAGATCGACGACACGGGTAAAGTCTCGACCTTGATGGAGAAAGAGAAGAGTCTGGTCCATCCGGTCGACGTGGCCGTTGGCGGTGATTCGGACTCGATCGTGGTGGCCGACAACATCTCCGACGTGCTGGCGGCGACCAACACGGGCGGCATCAAGCCCCAGGTCTACAAGCGTTTCGAGGGTCAGAAGTGGTCGGCCCAGGATATGTCGATTGCGGTGACCCGCGACAAGGCGGTGATCTTCGGCACCAACGGCGACAAGGGGATCTTCCGGCTCTCAGGCAACCCGGATGAGGCGAGCAGCAGTCCGCTGTTACCCGACCCGGGCGGCGTGGCGGCCGACACGAAGTCGGTGCGATGGGCGGCCACGCAGGGGAACCAGATCTACGTCTTCGAAGGCGAGGAGTTGACCAAGAAGCTGCGGCTGCCGCCGAACAAGAGCATGTATCGCAACGGCCTGTTGTCGTTCTCGCCGGCCGGTTCGGTCTGCGTGGCCGCACGCGATAGCGATTCGACCGGCGTCCAACCGTGGCTGCTGATGTACGACGTCGAAGATGACGACAACGTTCGCAGCCTCTTCCCCTGGAATCACGAGACGATGACCGATTTCGTCGTCGGCCCGCGGATGCTCTGGGACCGGAAATCGCCCAGCGAGTATCGAAGCCTCTATTGATTATTTAGCCCACCGTGAACACACGGCGGGAGCACACGATTATTTAGCCCGCCGTGAATACACGGCGGGAGCAAACCAGTTTGATCGCAAGGACAATGTGATGAAACTGCCAGCGATGTGGTTGGCGGCAGTGGCGTTGGGCGTTTGCGCGAGCGAGTCGTTCGCGCAGCCCGGCACGACGGTCCAGTTGCCGACCTTCTCGTTCTTTTCGGTCGGCACCACGGTTTCGGTACCCGACCGCGGCAGCGTCACCATGGGCGGAGTCAGCCGTTCGGCCACCGGACGCAACGAGTTCGGCACGCCGCTGATGCCGTTTCGCCCGTTTCGCAACACGGCCATCGGAAAAGACGTCAGCGCGTCGGGGATGCGGGTCTCGGCCACGATCCACGACTTCGCGGCGATGGACGAGCATCTGCTGAACCAGCCGACGTCGTTTCGCTCGCGGCAGCTCTCGGTGCTGGAGAACCGCCGCAACGGGCTGGCCGCTTCGGGCTACACGTTGCAGCCCCGCGATCCGTCGCGCGGGTCGAGTTGGCAGGTGGCCCCGCCACGAAGCTCGGCCGAGAGTCCACAGATGAGTCTTGCCGATGCCCGCTCGCGGCGAGCCAAGCAGCAGACCGCGCGGAGTTCGGAGGCGGCCGATTTCTTCGAGCGTGGCCGTCAGGCCGAAGCGACGGGCAAGACCAGCGTTGCGAAGATCTACTACCAAATGGCCGCCCGGCGGGCCGACGAGGCGATGCAACCGCAGATCGCCGCCCGGCTCGCAGCGATCAGCGGCGCGGAGTCGAGCGGCCAGATCGCCCGGGGTCGGCCGTAGGGATTGGGTGCCGCAGCGATTTCTCAACGCATAGCGCGCCGGCAAGAGATCCTCCGTCCATCTTGCCAATCTCTGCTGGGCGTGCGACAATAGACTAAAAGACACCGTCCTCGTTACTCTCTCTGGTTGACCATGAGCACGCCCGTAACCGGGGGACCTTCCTCACCGCAACCTGTGCCGCAGCCGTTGCCACCCGGCCCGCCTAAGGTCGACATGTTGGCCAGCGGCGAAATGCAATCCTATCTGAGCCAGCTAAAGGCCCAGGACCGCAAGATCGGCAAGCGGAATCGGGCGTTGACCGTGGCGTTATGCGGCGGTGTGGCGGCGTTGCTGATCGTCCTGTGGATCGTCTATCGCGCGACGATCGGGGCCTACGCCGTGATCGACCCCGAGTCGATCCGCATCGAGCAGGACCCGATCAACGAAGGCAAACTAACGATCAAGTTCGACGTCACCTCACCCGGCGAGGTCTTTTGCCGACGAACCTCGGGCGACGTGCAGACCGACCTGATCGACACCTTCCACGAACCGTGCAAGGTCGAGCGGCCCTGGTCGTGGCAGTACCAACCGGGGCAGGATATCAACGTCACCCTGTGGTACCGTGGCGGGCTGTTTCGTTGCGAGTATCATGCGCCGCCGATTCCGACCTCGGCCCGGGCCGACATCGTGATCCTGATGGACACGACCGAGTCGATGGAGCCGTATATCGACGCCTTGAAGGGCAAGTGTGCGGTCTTCTCTCAGCGGCTCGGCGAGAAGGACTTGAAGCACCGTTTCGCGCTAATCGGATTCGGCGACACGAACAGCCCGCCGTGGATCGACCGGCACGAGTTCACGTCCGACGTGCTGAAGTTCACCGCCTCGGTCGAAGGGGTAGAGCGGTTCTCCGGCGGCGACCTGCCCGAGTCGGCCCTGGACGCATTGGAGGCGGCCCTGGACCTGCCGCTGGACAACAAAGCCATCCGCCGCTTCTACCTCGTGACCAACAACAAGTTCCATCCGAAAACCCGCTCGGGAGCCACCGCCAAGGACATCGCCGACAGGCTCCAGAAGCAGCGGGTCGCGTTGCAGGTCTTCTCGAAGGAGCGGTTTCGCGAGGACTTCGGGGAGTTGTTGGGTAAGAATCAGCGGTTTCTGGAGATCGAGAATTTCGGCAAGGTGCTAAGCCAGGGGCGGATTTTGGAGGACTAGTGGGATAGCTTGTATTAGGAAATCGTGCGAGGAGGAAGTTAGATGAGACGCTGCCAATGGTGCCAACGGGACGTGCCTGCCGAGGCGAGCGTTTGTCCGCATCCCGACTGCTTGCGGCCGTTGCAGACCGAGGGCGGTACGTCGGGTGCGATCCCACCGCCACCCCCGGCGCCGGGCATGGGGACCGGTCTACCGGCGCCAGGTGCCCCGGCAACGCCGCCGCTGGTGCCTCCCCCCGGCCAGGGCATTGCGGCCCCAATGAGACCGGTGATCGGTTCGCCGCCTCCACCACCCGGTTCGCCGACAACCACGCCGCCGACGACATTCGGTTCCGGCGAGATATCAGGCATCGCGCCGCCCCCACCGCCGGGCACCTCCCAAGACATGTCAGGCATCGCGCCGCCCCCACCACCGGGCATGCCCCAAGACATGTCGGGCATCGCGCCGCCGCCACCCCCCGGTACGCCGCGAGACATGCCGGCCATGTCACCGCCACCGCCACCGCCACCGCCGCCGCCCGGCGCCGCTTCCGCGCCGCCTGTCTCCGAGCAAATTGCCGCCGCCGCCTCGGCAGCGACCACAACGACCGGCGACATGGCATCGCCCGAGCTGCAAGTGGAATTGGAGGGCCTGCGAAACAAGGTCCGACGCGGCAAACGGCGAAGCCTGCTGTTGGGCAACGGGGCCGTTGCGGCCGTCGTTCTAGGGCTGATCTGTTTCGGCACCTACTACGCCAAATCCGTGCTCAGCTACGCGCAAGTCGAGGACGTCCAAATCACCCGCGACCCGATCGATCCGCAGCGGATCATCCTTTCCTACGTACCCACCGATAGCGGCACGATCGGTTTCGGCCGCAACGACGGCGACCGCGAGACCAGGCTGCTGGCCCAAATCGCTCCGGAGGCGGTCGGCTCGCGGCAGGAGTTTCAATGGCGAATTCGCGGAATTCAGGAGGGTGACAAGATTCGCATTGCCGTGCTCGACGGCCTGTTGCCCGGGTCGATCACCATGCCAGTGCCCGAGTGGTCGCGCGACGGATCGTCGAGTTCGTCGGGCTCCTCGAGCCTGCCGGCGACGCTCACCGCGGGCCTGGGCTCGGGACGGCTCTCCGGCCAAATCGTCAACGCAATCAACAACCTCCCGGTGCCCGGTGCCCGGGTGCATATCGCCGGCACCAAGGCCACCGTGGGAACCGACGACGCCGGCAAATTTCAGATCATCGAGGCACCGACCGGCCCGGCCCGGATCGAGATTTCGGCCGACGGCTTCACGACCGAGCAATTCCAGCGGGAACTGGCCGTCGATCGGGAAGTCGCCCTGCGCGTAGCGCTCAGCCCGGGCTTGGAGGAAGGCCAGTTGCGGCTCGTCTTGACCTGGGACGATCAACCGGCGGATCTCGACGCCCACCTTGAGGGCCCCTTACCGGGCGGCGAACGGTTCCACGTCCACTACCATCGCCTCGGCAACCTGGCGAGCAAGGAGTTCGTGCAGCTCGACGTCGACGACCGCAACGGCGAAGGCCCGGAAACGATCACCGTCTTGGGCGTGCAGCCGGGTACCTATCGCTACTACGTCCACGACTACAGCAACCGCGACCTGCCGGACGGCCAGGCCCTGGCCAATTCGGGCGCCGTGGTGAAGGTCTACCAGGGCGGCCAGCCGGTGACGTTTCGGGCCGGACACGACATGAAGGGCAACGTCTGGGACGTCTGCACGATCGAAGTCACCGGCGACAAGGAGGCGATGGTCAACAAGATAGACACCTACCGGGGCGAAGAACTGGCCGCGCTGGGGCTGTACGACAAGCGTACTCAGGAGAACCGTCAGGAGTGGATCACCAACTACGGCGGCAACGCGATCAGCGAGACGGCCGTTACCGACGGGCTCTGGTGGCTCGCGCGGCATCAGGCCGACGACGGCTCCTGGTCGGACCGGTGCCTGGGGCCCGGGCCCGAGTCGCAATGCGAACCGAACGACCGTTGCACGGGCACGGGCGAGCCCTATGAGATGGGGCTCGGCGGCCTGGCCCTGCTGGCGTTTCAAGCGGGTGGGCACTACTACTGCAACGATCGGCGGTACTCGCCGGTGGTCCACCGAGGGCTGGAATGGATGGTCGAGCATCAGCAGCCCGACGGTGCATTGGTCGGCTCGAAGGAGGCGACGAAACGTTTCTCGGGGAAATCCGGCTACCACCAATACTACATGTATGAACATGGGATTGCGGCCTTCGCACTGACCGACGCCTGTGCTGCGGCGGCCGCGCTCGGCGCGACCGACACCGAACAGTATCGAAAGTATCGCGCGGCGGCGGAGAAGGCGGTCGACTTCATCGAAAAGAACCAGCACACCGACGGCGGGTGGCGATACACAGACAACCTGACGGCGGCCAGCGACACGTCGGTGACCGGCTGGCAGGTGTTGGCGTTGAAATCGGCCAAGGAGGCCGGCATTGCCGTCAACAGCAAATGCGTGGATGCCGTTCGCAGTTTTTTCCTCAGCCGCGAGATGGGAGAGGACGGTCGGACCGGATACAATAGCCGGCGTCCTGCCACCGAAGCGACCACCGGCGTGGGAATGCTCGCCAAGCAGTTTCTGCTGGGGGAACCCGACGCCCCGTTGGTCGGCGACGCCGCGAAGTTCCTTGCCCGGTACGCCGAGACCAAGTGGGCCGCTGATCTGCCCGCCAACGCCAAGAACGACTACTACCTTTGGTACAACTGCACACTGGGGATGTTCCAGGTCGGCGGCACGCTGTGGGACCGGTGGAATACCGTGGTTCGCAACAAGCTGACCGCCCTGCAGAAACACGGCGGATGCGAGGACGGAAGCTGGGATCCCGACACGAATTGGGCTCAGAAGGGCGGCCGGGTCTACAGCACGGCGTTGGCCGTGTTGACCCTCGAGGTCTACTACCGCTACACGCGGCCTCAGGACGCAGAGACGATCGTGCCGGGCGCCGGTGTGCCAGATGCCAGTGTGCCAGATGCCGTGATCCCGGTCCACAGCGACAACCGCGAACCGTTGAAGATCGAAGTCCTTCAGCCGGATCAACCGTAGAGCAAAACAAACCCATCAGCGAGCCGCCGGGTTCACCCCGGCGCAAATGCCAGCGAGCCGCCGGGTTTACCCCGGCGCGGCGTGAGGGAGAGGAAGAAAGAAAGGGTGAGGGGAAGAGCAAGGGCAAGCGCGGGGGCAAGCCCCGCGGCTCGCTCTTGGGCTTTTTGGGATTGGGAGTCGGGCGATGAGCGATTTACTGAACGTGCTGGGTGAGTGCGAGGAGGAAATCTCGCGCGCATATACCGACCGATTGTGGCAGGCCGATTGCCCGACGCTCGATTGCCCGACGATCCTGCAAGCCCTCGTTGCCTGTTGCCGTAGCGACGATGAGGCGACGCCGCAAGCATGGGCCGCGGCGCTTCGCAGTAATGTGGCGGGGAGTGAAACGGCCGGTAGTGAACTGCCCTTGTCCAATCTGCTGGCCGCCTTGAATTGCCTGGAGCAGGCCGTGCGGTTGCAGATCGTCAAACGGGTCGATCAGAAGACGGTCTTGATGCTGATGCTCTCGGAGCTTGCCGCCGCGATCGATCGGTTGCGGCAGTGCTACGTGGAGTCTGCGCCGCCGGCCTCTTCCCGCGAGAAGGTCCTCGAACAGGCCCTCTCCGAATCCGAGTCCCGCAAACACTCCATTCTCGAATCGGCCCTGGATCCGATCATCACGATCAACCACGAGGGCGTGATCACCGAGTTCAATCGGGCGGCAGAGCGAGCGTTCGGCCACGCACGGGAGAAAGTGCTGGGGACGAAGCCTTCGGACGTGTTGTTTCCCGCCTCGATGAGCACCGGACACCAGAACCGCATCGACCGCTATCTCGACGCCGGCGACGGTTCCATGCTGGGCCGGCGGGTCGAGGTGACGGCCGTGCGGGCCGACGGCGAGACCTTTCCCGCCGAAATGGCCATGACCATCAGCCACGAGCAAGGCAATCCGGTGCTGACGTTCTTCGTCCGCGACATCAGTCTCCGCAAGAAGGCAGAGCGTCAACAGGCCCGCTATCAATCGACGCTACAGCGCTCGAACCGGCAATTGGAGCAGTTCGCCTACGTCGCCTCGCACGACTTGCAGGAGCCGCTGCGAAAGATCCGTGCCTTCGGCGACCGGCTACAGCGGCGGTGCGGCGAACAGCTCGACGAGGCCGGCCGGGAATGCGTCGAGCGGATGCAGAGCGCCGCCGGCCGTATGCAGACGCTGATCGAAGGATTGCTGACGCTCTCCCGGGTGACCACGCGTCACGAGATGTTCGAGCGGGTCGATCTCGGCACGGTCGCCCGGGAGGTCGTCTCCGATCTGGAAGTGCAGATCGACCGGACCGGCGGCCGCGTGGAATTGGGGAAGCTCCCGACGGTCAAGGCCGATCCCGTGCAGATGCGGCAGCTCCTGCAAAACCTGATCGCCAACGCCCTGAAATTCCGCCGCGACGACGTCCCACCGGTGGTTAAGGTCCACGGACGCTACGTGCAAGACCGCCGACAACAGCGATCCGCCCGCTCTGCCCGCCAGCAGAAGTGCCGAATCCTCGTCGAAGACAACGGCATCGGGTTCGAGGAAAAGCACCTGGAACGCATGTTCGAGATCTTCGGGCGGCTGCACTCCCGAGACGTCTACGAGGGGACGGGCATCGGGCTGCCGATCTGTCGGAAGATCGTCGAACGGCACGGCGGGATTATTTCCGTCCGCAGTACGCCGGGCGAGGGCTCGGTTTTCGAGGTCATCCTGCCGGTCGTCCCGGCGAAACCACCGGAAAGTTGAGTTATCAGTTATCAGTTGTCAGTAATTTGTGGCCAGTTTTCGTTTTTATCCTTGCGCACTAAGAAAGCGACACACTCGGGGTTCCATTGCGGCGCACGCAGCCCTTGGGACAATTCGCAGGGCCGGGCCCTGAAAACTGAAAACTGACAACTGAAAACTGACA
>JABMRB010000801.1 GCA_013202865.1 Candidatus Nealsoniibacteriota bacterium
AGCGTGTTGCCGCTGCAAACGAGCCGGGCGTTCGCCCGGGCCCGTACGGGCGACGCTCCGCGGAAGCTTGATTTTGCGGCCGTGGCGATGGGCCGGATCGGAACGTTCATCTATCGCCGCCGGCGCGAGGTTCTCTTGCTCGGTGCGATCCTGATCGCGCTGGCCGCATGGGGTGCCACAAAGATGTACGTCAACGACGCCCGCATCCTGGCCTTCAAGAGCGATCATTCGATCGTCCGCGCCGCCGACGCCTTGAACGAGCGGTTCGACGGCACCAGTCACCTCAACATCGTGCTCACTCCGCGCCGCGAGTCCGAGACGGGCCTGTTTCTGCAACCCGATGTCCTGCGGCAGGTCGAACAACTCGAGGCCTACACCGAGACGCTCGATTACGTCGGCGGCACCCATTCGCTGGCCGGTTGGGTGAAACGGGCCCACGAGAAGGCCAACGAGGGGGACCCCGATTATTACGCCATCCCGAACGACACGGAAGAGACGAAATTCTACCTGGACGCACTTAGCAGCGACGCGCCCGACGACCGTCTCGGCATGGCCGACTTGCTCGGCGAGATCGTCGATCCCACCTACACCAGGACCAACCTCGTCGTGCGGATGAAGAGCAGCCAGTACATCCACCAGAGTCCGGTGATCGAATCGCTGCAAGCGTACCTCGACGAGCATTTCCCCAAGAACGGTCCGCTGCACGCACAACTGGCCGGCCGGGCCAACCTCGACTATCACTGGGTCCGCATCATCCGTACCAGTCATATTCGTAGCGTCTGCCTGGCGTTCGTGTGCGTGCTGCTGCTGACGGGCCTGATGTTCCGCTCGGTGGTGGCCGGGCTGTTGTGTACGATGACGGTCGGCACTGCCGTGGCGGCGATCTACGCCATGATGGGGTTCGGCCATATTCCGCTGGGCGTGGGCACGTCGATGTTTGCCAGCATCGCCATCGGCGCCGGCGTGAATTTCCCCATCCACATTATCGACCGGCTGCGAACCCGGCTAAGCGACCCACAGGTCGACGCTGAAGAAGTCTTCCGCGACACGTTCACCTTCACCGGTCGGGCACTGCTGTTCACGGCATTGGTGATTGCCGGCGGGTTCCTGCTGTTGTGCGTCTCGGAGTTCCGCACGCTGGTCCGGTTCGGCCTGTTGATCAGCGCCGGCATGGTGGTCAGTTTCCTGACCAGCGTAACACTGCTGCCGGCGTTGCTGGCAGTGTGGAGGCCCCGTTTTCTGTATAGGGCGCGGGCAAAGAGAACGGCAGGCAAGCCCGACGCCTAAACGGAATAAGAAACGGAAGAGCCCGAATACTTACTGAAAGAGTTGGCCGCACGAGCTTCGCGCAGTCACCGGAGTAGGAATCCCCCGAGAACATACCCCACCAATCGGTGGGGGCGGACGTGCGTGCCGTCCCTTTGCCGCCCGATGCCTGTTATCGGCTGAATCCGCGTTTCTCGAATCCCACATGTCCGGCCAAGTAACAAAGCCTCGCGAACTCACAATGAGGATGGCTTACGGCAACTTGTCTGGAGTGGCTTAGCCGGGGGAGGCTGGGCGGCGGGCGTTTCGGGTTGCCCGATGGGACTGTGACTGCTTATAATTGCCTTATTGTGGTTATCATCATTGACTTTTCGTTCTAGAGGAGGGTTTTCGTGGCAAAAGGCAAATTCCTGTTCACCAGCGAGGCCGTCAGCGGGGGGCATCCGGACAAGCTGGCCGACCAAATCTCCGACGGCGTGCTCGACGCCCTGTTCGCCGTGGACCCCTACAGCCGCGTGGCGTGCGAGACGATGGTGACCACGGGCATCGCGATCGTTGCCGGCGAAATCACCACCGAAGCGGTCGTCGACTATCCCGACGTCGTCCGGCAGGTGATCCGCGAGGTCGGCTATACCGACGACGCGATGGGCATCTGTGCCGACACGTGTGCCGTGATGCTCTCGATTGACCGGCAGAGCCCCGACATCGCCATGGGCGTCGATGCGGACGACGCGCAGGGCAAGGAGATCGGCGCCGGCGATCAGGGCCTGATGTTCGGCTACGCCTGCGACGAAACGCCCGAGTTGATGCCGTTGCCGATTGCCCTGGCCCATCGCATCACGAACCAATTGACCGCGACCCGGCGCAAGGGCGAGGTCGGCTGGTTACGGCCCGACAGCAAGAGCCAGGTGACCATCGAGTACAAGGGCCGCAAGCCCGTGCGGATCGATACGGTTGTGGTCTCGACACAGCACGGCCCGGACGTCACCATCGCCGAGATTCGCGAGTACGTGATCGAGAAGATCGTCGCGCCGCTATTGCCGCCGGAACTGGTCCACGGCGAAATCAAATACCACGTCAATCCGACCGGGCGGTTCGAGGTGGGCGGTCCGCATGGCGACTGCGGGCTGACCGGCCGGAAGATTATTGTCGACACCTACGGCGGCTGGGCCCGGCACGGCGGCGGGGCGTTCAGCGGCAAGGACCCCACAAAGGTCGACCGCAGCGCGGCCTACATGGCCCGGCACGTCGCAAAGAACATCGTTGCCTCCGAGTTGGCCTCACGATGCGAAGTGCAGCTCGCCTACGCCATCGGTGTGGCCGATCCGGTCAGCGTGTTGGTCGACACGGAGGGGACAGGCAAGATCGCCGACGAACGGCTCTGCGAGTTGGTCCGCGAGATTTTCCCGCTGACCCCCGGCGGGATTATCAAGTATCTCGATCTCCGCCGCCCGATCTACCGGTTGACCGCCGCCGGAGGCCACTTCGGCCGCACCGAGTCGGAGTTCACCTGGGAGAAGACCGACGGAGCCGCCAAATTAGCCAAGGCCGCGAGCGCGTAGCGGTAACGGAGTACACCATGACCGCTGATGCGTCCGCAGGGATTGCCGACGACGTTCTGCCGCTTCGGCCGGCAGTCGACCTGCGACGATGGTCGGCCGTGGCGACGGTCGCGCTGCTCGGATCGGTCGCGCTGCTGATCGGCTGGCGACGCTTGGCCGGCGCGCTCGACGAGCCGTTGTCTCCGCCGTCGATGTTGCTCACCGGTGCCTTGCTGGCGGTCGCGTGCGTGGGTGTGCGATTGGCGTGGCCAAGGGCCGGCCTGTTTGTGTGGCTGTCGTGTTCGGCGTGTGTGGCGGCCATCGCCGTGGCTGTGAGCCTGCCGCGAGACGATTGGTGGGCAACCGCCGGGCTCTGGCTCTTCTTGGTGATCGAAGAGAGCTGGGCATGGCGACCGGCCGGTCGGCGAACCGCGCGACGCGACGGCCCCGCACCGCCGCCGGAAGTGCTCTCGCCGGAACCATCCGTTCAGCCGCCGTGCGAACTGCAACCCGATTCACCCGCCGAAACACTGGCTGAGGGCGTCTTGCAGCAGTTTACCCGAACCCGGGCGGCCGACGGCAGCGAGCGGCTTTCCGGCTGGTTGCGGGCACCGTTTCTCGCCGGGCAGCGAACCGCCTCGGTACACGTGGCCTTTTGTCCGCCGTTTGCGGTCGTCCCCGAACTCTCGGTCGAGCAGGTCGACGGCCCGCCGGCTCGGGTCAAAACGGCCCAGTTGCTACCGCAAGGGGCCCGGCTCGATCTGAAACTGGCCTCCGCGGCCGAAGAGCCGCACGATGTTGCCCTGGAATTCTCCGCGCTGGCATCCTCAGAACGGGCGACAATCGGGGGGTAGCCGATTTCTGTTGCAGTTGCCCCAGGGCGTGTCTATAGTAGAATTCGTTAGGTTCGGCGGCGGGCAAAAGCCGGTTCCGGCACCGCCGCCGCAATGACTTTTGACGTTTCCGTTGAAACGAAAGGACCCCGTCATGAATCGTGTTCTTCGAGAATCCGCCCGACTCGTTGTCGCGGCGGTCCTGATCGTGAGTATCGGCAGCGTTGGCACCGTGTTTGCCGACGGTGACCAGATCGAAGTGTCGGGGCAAGCGGCTGCCGAATCACCGCTCGTCCTTTTCGGTAGCACGACCGTCACCGCTGCAGACCCGAGCCCGCAAGCGAACTGGCTCGGCGATGCCGCCATGCCGAAAGAGATGGAACTGCTATCGGACATCGTAACCGAACTGCTCTCGGGCAACGTCATGAAGTTGCTGGCCGACAACGCCACCCAACTCCTTTCGGGCAACGCGCCCGAGTTGTTCTCCGGAAACGAGGCCGAGTTGCTTTCGGGCAACGACACACGGTTGCTCTCCGGGAACAAGCCGGAGTTGCTTTCGGGCAATAAGGTGCAACTCTTCTCGAACATCAACCTGAACATCTCGATCGCCGAGAGCGGAAACAACAACACCGCCCCGCCGCCGACGGTCGCCCGGCAACCGATGCTGCTGCAACAGAAGAAGCCGGCCCGACCGGGTGCTGCCCATGGCCATGGTACCGTACAGCCACAGAACCACTCGACGACGAAATCGGCGAAGAAAGCCCGCCGTGCGAAGCGCCGCTTTGAAGCAATGGACACCAACGGTGACGGACAACTCAGCTTCGGGGAGCTTCAAGGGCACGGCACGACCGACCACGCCATGGCCGCGAGCGAACGTCGTTAATGTGATTAGAAGTACCCGACTATTCGTCTCTTGCGGGAGGACTTGCAATGCAGATCGGATCGTGCCTGCGGTGGTGGCTTGGCTCGTTGACGGTGGTCCTGTTCGGCATCACACGTCTCGCCTCTTCCGGCGCGATGGCTGCGGAGTCCCCAGAACCGGAAAAACCCGCCGGTTCGTTTGAAATCCCCGCCTGGGCCTTCGATCGGGGTAACGCACGCGTCGATGCGAACCCGGGCCAGTACGCCGACTATCGCGATACGTATCCCGAACTCGTGGCCGGTGGCGGGGACAATGCCGACGGCGATCGGTTGCCGTGGGTGGTCGAATATGACGTCGACTTCCCCGTCGACGCGACCTATACGCTGCACGTCCGCTACGCGTCGCCCGAGTCGCGGCCGATGGAACTGTGGCTCGACGGCCGGAAGCGGGGCACGTGTTGTGCGGAGGTAACCGGCAACCTGTTGCCCTATCCATATCGGCGGCCCAAAGTACACGACGCCCAGCCGCGACCCGCCACCGGTCGCCACGGTGCCCAGTGGGAAGAGGCCGGCAAGCTGCCGATCGCCAAGGGGAAGCACACGCTGAAGCTCACGTGTGCCGCATCGCCGCCGAACGTGGTCGCTTTGCGGCTGGAATCGCCCGTCGCGTTTCCGAAAGACTGGAAGCCGGCCGGTCACGAACTGAGACTCCCCGAAAAGCAAGGGGGCGAGAGATCTCGCTACGAATTGGGATGGGATCAAACGGGCCCCATGGCGAAAGTCAACCGGATCCCGCCCGTCTATCGGACGGCCTTCCTGCCGCCGGGCAGCGTAAACGTCGCCACGCTACGGATGGCCATCGAAGACACGATCGAGGAGTTCGGCCCGCGCTACCCCAAGGGCCCGGCGTATCTCGAGCGATTGGCCAAGTTAGAACGGCAACAGCACGCGGCCATGCGCGGCACGGCGGACGAGATGCAGCAGGCCAGTGTCACCCCCAGTATCGCTGACTCGTTGCAATCGCTGCGGCGTGAGGCCATGCTCTCCCATCCGCTGCTGGGCTTCGACCGGCTGTTGTTCGTCAAGCGAACGACCTACTCATCCAGCCACATCTATAGCGACCATTGGGACGGCAGCCGTACGATGGGTGGCAACCTCTGCATCCTCTCGCCGGTGGCCCCCGATGGCAAGGTCACCCGGATCGCCCCGCAACTCGACGGCGGGCTGTTCGGACGCTTCGACCTTTCCTTCGATGCGAAGAAGATCGTCTTTGCCTACAAGAAGGCCGAAAACGAAGGCTACCGCATCTACGAGATTAACGTCGACGGCACGGGCCTGCGGCAGCTCACCTTCGACGCGCCCGAAGAGCCGGAACTTGCGGCCCACTACGGCGAGCGCTTCCGCTACGAAGATTGCGACCCGTGCTACATGCCCGACGGCAAGATCATGTTTGCCTCCACGCGATCGCAGCGGCGGGTCTTCTGCTTCGGTTCCACCGTGACGTCGCTCTACCTGATGGACGCCGACGGCAAGGACCTCCGTTGCCTCTCGGGCGGGCCGGTCAACGAAATGTCGCCCATCGTGATGAACGACGGCCGGGTGATCTATACGCGGTGGGAGTACGTCGACAAGGGCTTCGGCAACGTGCAGAGCCTCTGGACAATGCGGCCCGACGGCAGCGGCTCGGCCCACGTCTACAAGAACGACGTCATCCTGCCGGCCGGCATGATCAACGCCCGCAGCATCCCCGGCAGTCAGCGGATCGTGACCGTCGCCGCGCCCCACTGCGGGCTGTCGGTCGGTCCGATCGTGCTGGTCGACAATCGGCTCAATCGCCGCACCGCCGAGGCCATGACCAACATCACACCCGAGCTCGGCTACCCGGGCATGAGCCATCACCGCAGCGGACAAACGTTCGGCTACTTCAAGGAGCCGTTCCCGCTCTCGGAGAAACTCTTCCTCGTCGCCCACAATCCCCATTCGCGATGCAGCGAGCCGACGGGCTACGGGATCTACGCGTTGGACGCGTATGGCAACCGAGCCGAACTCTATCGCGACCCCGAGACGTCCTGCTTCCAGCCGATCCCGCTGCGGCCGCGCCGCAGGCCCACGACCATTCCCGCCGTTGCCGCGGCCGACGCGGCGGTTGCCCAAACGCAGCCGCCGAAAGAGCTAGAGCCGGCTACGCTGTTCATGCAGGACGTCTACCGCGGGTTGACGGGCATCGAGCGCGGGCGGGTTAAGCACCTGCGGGTGATCGAAGCCATCGGCGTCTCGTGGGACGAGGGATGGCGATCGGGCCAGCAAGGCGACGGTGCCGGCTTGCAGGCCTCGGCGGTCAGCCTCCGGGCCGACGTGAACATCAAGAAGATCCACGGGCTCGCAACGGTCCACGAGGACGGCTCGGCCCACTTCGCCGTGCCGGCCGAGAAGAACCTCTTCTTCCAGGCACTCGATGAAAACTACATGGAATTGCAGCGGATGCGAACGTTCGTCAACCTGATGCCCGGCGAGAAGCGATCCTGCATCGGCTGCCACGAGCATCGCAAGTGGGCACCCCAGCCAGGACGGACCAACCCCATGGCGATGAGCCGCCCGCTCGAAACGCTCTCGCCACAGCCGGGCGACGTGGGCCCGCGCACCGTACACTATGCCCGCGACATCCGCCCCATCCTGGACAAACACTGCGTCGGGTGCCACGGCAGCCAGCAACCGGCGGGCGAGTTGGACCTCGGCGGCGAGTTGACCAAGCTCTACGACCGCTCCTACGAAAACTTCATCGACAAGGGCCTGGTCAGCCATCTCAACGACGGCTACGGCAGCGCCAACGTTGCACCCGAGTTACCGCTAACGTTCGGCTCCCATCGCAGCAAGCTAGTCGAACGGATTCGCCACGACCCCTGCCGAGCGAACCTCACCCGCAACGAGTTCATCAAGATCGTCACCTGGATCGACGCCAACGCCCC
>JABMRB010000802.1 GCA_013202865.1 Candidatus Nealsoniibacteriota bacterium
CCACTCTCTCCGGCACACTGAATGATTTGACAACTTTACAAGCCAGACTGAGTGTAAACCTAAGCACGAGACCCACCCTACCATTGCCGCCCGGGCCCGGATAGAATGGGCTCGTGTTTAATGGGAAATTACCCGAAAGGAACCCCACCATGTCCACCTGCCGAAAAGTTCGTATGACGTTGATCGCTCTGGCCGTCGCGGCGCTGCTGCCGCTGGGATCGGCCGTCGGCGGCGACTGGCCCCAGTTCCGCTGCGACGCCGGACGAACCGCTGCCTGCGACGAACAGCTCCCGGCCGAGCTCAGCCCGCATTGGGTTCGGCAGTACGCGCCGCCGAAGCCCGTCTTTCCCGGCGAAATCCGGCTCCGCTTCGACGCCTCCTACGAACCGGTCGTGGCCGGCAAGACGATCTTCGTCCCCTCAATGGTTACCGACACGGTCGCCGCGTTGGACACCGACACGGGCAACGAGCGCTGGCGGTTCTTTGCCGACGGACCGGTGCGATTCGCGCCCGTCGTGTGGCAAGACAAGGTCTACTTCGTCTGCGACGACGGGTACCTTTACTGCGTCGGTGCGGCCGACGGCAAGCTGCGATGGAAGTTCCGCGGCCTGCCTGCCGAGCAGACCGACCGCAAGCTGCTGGGTAACGGCCGGCTGATCTCGCTGTCACCCGCCCGAGGTGGTCCCGTGTTGGCGGACGGGATCGTCTACTTTGCCGCGGGCGTCTGGCCGACCTCGGGGATCTTTGTCCATGCGGTCGACGCGGCCACCGGCAAGGCGGTCTGGTCGAACGTCACCAGCCACCACATGAAACAGACCAATCTCGACCACGGCGTCCGCAGCCCGGCCGGTCTGACACCCAACGGCTACCTGGCCGTGACGGGCGAGCGGCTCGTGGTCCCCTGCGGCACCCAGTTGCCAGCCTTCTTCGATCGTAAGCTCGGAAAGATCGAACCCTACACGACCGGCTGGGGCGGACGCGTCGGCTTGCCCAAGGGCTCGTGGTTCGCCGCCGCGACGGGCAACTACCTGATCACCAGCGGCGACCTGTACGACGTCTCGCGGCCCAACGACGAGGAATCGAACCCGAATTTCAAATCGCTGCTCTACGCCGGCAGCTACACGCGGCTGCAAATCGATCCGGGCAACCAGAAAGACCTGGCCCCGTTCCGCCGGCCCGTGCTGACGTCCGACGCGATGTTCTACAACACGCACGACGGCGCGATTGCCGCGTGCGACTTGACGCAAGGGAAGATGGAGGCCCGCTCCAAAGACACCGAGCCGGCGCATCGCCGCAACGACCAGTATCCCGACAAGTGGCACGGCGCGTTTGCCGAACTCTGGCGGACCAAATCGAAGCTGAAGGTCCACATCAAGGCCGGCTCGCGATTGTACGCCGGCGGGCCCGGTGTGATTGAAGCGATCGAGATCCCGAAGGAATCGAGCGAGGCAAAGGTCTCGTGGCGGGCAACCATCGAAGGCACCCCCAGCCGCATGCTGGCCGCCGACGGGAAGCTGTTCGTCGTCACGCTGCAAGGCCGCGTTTACGCATTCGGTGAGCGGCGCGACGCGAAGGCCGTCGTGCATCGCGGGCCCAAGGTCGCCCCGGCAGCGAAAGCCGACCGATGGACCAAGACGGCCGCCGCCGTGCTGAAGGAAACAAACGCGACCGACGGCTACGCCCTGGTCCTCGGCGCGGGCACCGGCCGGCTGGCCGAAGAACTCGTGCGGCAATCGAAACTCGATGCGATCGTGATCGAAGCGGACGCCGAGAAAGTGGCGGCGCTGCGCGACCGGTTCCACAAGGCGGGCCTCTACGGCACGCGGATCTCGATCTGCCCGGGCGATCCGATGTCGTATCCGCTGCCGCCTTACCTGGCCAGCCTGATCGTTTCGGAGGACCCGGCCGCCGTGGCCGATTCCTTCGACCGGGCGTTTGCTCGGCGCGTGATCCATCCGTTGCGTCCCTACGGCGGCACCGCGTGCCTGACGATGCCGGCAACGCACCGCGACGCACTGGCGAAAGAAATCGTCGCGTTGAACGTGCCGAGTGTCGAGGTGCAACAGACCGACACGGCCATCGTGCTGTCTCGCACGGGACCGCTACCCGGTGCGGCCGACTACTCGCACGACGGGGCCGACGCCGGCAACTCGGGCGCGCCGAACGACCGCTTCCTCAAGCCGCCGTTGAGCCTGCTCTGGTTCGACGGGTCGCGACGCTGGCTGCGAACCCATGGCACGGTAACGGTCCGCGTGGCCGGCGGCCGCGTGCTGGTCCGCGACGACACGCTCTACGCCATGGACGTCTTCACCGGACGACGGCTCTGGGAGATTCCGTTGCCGTTCTCGGTCGGGGCGCTGCGCCGTGGCGATATCGTGGCGGCCGACGACGGCGTCTACGTCACCGGCGGCAATACGTGTGCGGTTTTCAATCCGGCCGACGGTAAGGAACTTCGGCGCATCAAGCTGCCCGACGTGGTGACGCTCCCGGCGGCCGGCGGCTGGACGAACTTGCGAGTTGCCGGCGACCATCTCGTAGCCACCAGCGGCGCCAACGTGGTGTGCGTCGATCGCCGTAGTGGCCAGCCGCTCTGGCAGTTCCGGGCCAAGAAGAACCGCCTGGGCTTGGCACTCGGTGGTGGCAAGGTCTTTTGTGCCGAGTTGCCCGCCCCAGCCGACCGACAAGGGCGGCGTCCGCCGGGTGACAAGTCGCGGACGCTTGCCTTGGACGTCAATTCCGGCAAACTGCTCTGGGAGATGCCGCAAGGCGGCGTACCACATTACAGCCCGGAGCACGATCTGCTGGTCGTTGCCGGCGGCACTTATCGCGCAGCCGACGCAACACTCGTTCACCGCGGTACGACCGCCTGGTGTGTTGCCGGCGATCGGACACTCTGCGGCGACGTCGAGAACCTCCAAACGTTCAACTTGCTCACCGGCGACAAGGCGGGCGAGCCCGTGCAGTGGTCGCGGCGCGGTTGCACGAGCATCCGCGCCAGTCGGAACCTGGTAACGACTCGCTCCGGTGGCAACGCGTCGTACCTCGATCTGGCGACCGGGCAGATCACGCCGTTGTGGGGCGTTCGTAGCGGATGCAACAACAACCTGATGCCGGCCGACGGCGTACTCAACCTCCCCAACCTCACCGGCGGCTGCACGTGCCACTACACGCCCATGTCGCTGGCGTTGGTGCCAACGGTGGTCATCCAGCCCGGCACCGGTGAAGAGTAACCACAAGCCCAACACCCCACAACGCCACAACGCCCCAACGCCCCCGGGCTGCGCCCCGGGGGGTCCCACCCATGCAATGGGCGGGCTTTTCGGACAACCCGGGGCGCGCTTGACAGGCGAGTTGGCTTCCTCCATGATGACTCTTGCGTTGACCTCTTGCGATCCCCCCCAATGACGAGTCCACCGACATGATCCGAACCTTCTCGACGAACAACTTTCTGCTTGCACTGCTCTGCCTTGCCGCGTCACCCGTGCTTGTTGCCGCCGACGATTGGACCCAGTGGGGCGGCAGCGACGGACGCAATATGATCTCCGGCGCCACAGGCCTGCCCGACGCCTTCGTGCCCGGCAAGAAACGGCCCAACGAAGGAGGCATCGAGCAGCCCACCACCGAAAATATCCGTTGGACGGCCCGGCTGGGGTTGTTCGCCTACGGAAACCCGACGGTCGCCCGCGGCAAGGTTTTCGTCGGCACGGACGACGGGCTGCTGCCGTTGATCGACGATCGCCTCAAGCGTACCCGCGGCGGCATGGTCCAGTGCCTGGACGAGGCCACCGGAAAGCTGCTTTGGAAACTGGTCACCCCCAAACGCGAGAAGCTGCCCAAAGGCGCCCATTTCTCGCACCAGTTCCTCGGCACCTGCTCGTCGCCGACGGTCGACGGCGACCGCGTTTACGTGGTGACCAGTGCCTGCGAGTTGGTCTGCCTGGACGTCCGTGGTCAGGCCGACGGCAACGACGGGCCGTTCACCGAGGAAGGCCGCTACATGGTCCCGCCCGATAAGCCGCCGGTGGAGTTGAATTCCACCGACGCGGACATTATCTGGATCTTCGACATGATCGACGAGGCCGGGGTCGTTCCGCACGACGCGGCGAGTTGCTCGGCGCTGATCCACGGCGACGTCGTCTACGTGGGCACCTCCAACGGCGTGGACGGTCCGCACACGAAAATGCCCGCCCCGCTGGCACCCAGCCTGATCGCCCTGGACAAGCACACCGGCAAACTGCTGGCGGCCGACGGCGAGAAGATCGGCACGCGGATGTTCCATGCCCAATGGGCGTCGCCTTCGTTGGGTCAGGTCAACGGGCGGACGCTGATCTTCTTCGGCGGCGGCGACGGCGTCTGCTATGCCTTCGAGGCCCTGACCGAGAAACCGCCGGAACTGGGCGAGCCGCCGGCAGCGAAGGACGCTGTGCTAAAGACCGTCTGGTCCTACGACTGCAACCCGCCGGAGTACCGACTCCGCGACGGCAAGCCGATCCCTTACTACGACG
>JABMRB010000085.1 GCA_013202865.1 Candidatus Nealsoniibacteriota bacterium
CTGTTTACCCTGGAGGTCAGCGGCGAATCGATGGTCGGTGCCCATATCGCCGACGGCGACTACGTGATCGTTCGCAAGCAGCGGACCGCGCGGAAGGGCCAGATCGTCGTCGCGTTGACCGACGAAGGCGAAGCCACGCTGAAATACTGGTTCCCCGAGAAACGCCGTATCCGGCTGCAACCGGCCAACAAGCGGATGAAGCCGATCTACGTCAAGAACGCCAAGGTGCTCGGCGTGGTGGTCGGCGTGGTGCGGAAGGTGTAGCGACAGCGCGTTGCACTTGCCAACAACGTAAGAGTTCGCTCGAAAAGCCCGCCGATTGCATCGGTGGGATCCGTTGGCGCGCGTCTGCCGGTCTCTTGCCGTTGCCGCCGTGCAGGATCGTGCCTCGCACCACGAGACACGCATCATGAAACCACTAGACCGACGTCAATCGCGGTTCCTGGCAGCCGTGCTGGGGGCGATGTCCACCCTTCTTCCCTGGCACGTGGCGGCCGAGGAACCACCCGCCAAACAGCCCAATATCGTGCTGATTATGGCCGACGACCTGGGCTACGAGTGCCTCGGGTGCAACGGCGGTACCTCGTACAAGACGCCCAACCTGGACGTCTTGGCTCGCGACGGTATGCGACTGGAGCACTGTTACTCCATGCCCGTCTGCTCGCCGTCGCGAATCAAGATCATGTCCGGGCGGTACAACTTTCGCAACTACTTGGGCTGGGGTCTGCTCGATCCTAAGCTGCGGACGTTCGGGCACGTCTTGCGCGACGCGGGCTATGCCACGTGCGTCTCGGGCAAGTGGCAGCTTTGCCAGTTCGA
The DNA here is from genome assembly GCA_013202865.1 of Candidatus Nealsoniibacteriota bacterium. Classification (GTDB taxonomy): domain Bacteria; phylum Planctomycetota; class Planctomycetia; order Pirellulales; family Thermoguttaceae; genus JABMRB01. The sequence continues at coordinate 820 of JABMRB010000085.1, forward strand.
CGAGCCGGAGTTTGCCGACCATCCCTATCGTAGCGGCTTCGACGAGTCGTGTGTCTGGGTCTGGCACTTCCGCAAGGGAAAACCCTCGCGATATTGGGACCCGTTGATCTGGCAGCAACGCAAGCTGCGTGAAGATCTCAAGGGCAAGTACGGGCCCGACGTACACTGCGACTTCTTGATCGATTTCATCGAGCGGAACAAGTCGCGGCCCTTCTTCGCCTACTATCCGATCAATCTGGTCCACGCGCCGTTCACGCCCACGCCCGACAGCAAGCCGGCCGACGGTTCGAGCAAGTCCAAGGGACAGGACAGGAACTTCGCCGACATGGTCGCGTACATGGACAAGTGCGTCGGCCGAGTCGTCGCCGCGCTGGATCGGCTCGGGCTCCGCGAGAACACGTTGATTCTCTTCACCGGTGACAACGGCACGCCGCGGGGAATCACCTCGAAGATGGGCGACGTAACCGTGCCCGGCGGCAAGGGCTCGACCGCCGATAACGGCATCCACGTACCGCTGCTAGCCAATTGGCCGGGCCATGTGCCGGCAGGGAAGACGTGTGACGACCCGATCGATTTTGCCGATTTCATGCCCACGCTGGCCGAGGCTGCCGGTGCGACGCTGCCTGAAGGTGTGAAGATCGACGGCCGCAGTTTCTATCCGCAGATTCTCGGCCGAGAGGGCGATCCCCGCGGTTGGGTGTTCCTGTCGACAGGCAATAGTAAGCAGGACCAGACCAAGCAGGATCGGTCCAAGCAGGGCGGTCTGGTCCGCGACCGGCGGTGGAAACTCTATTCCAACGGCCGGCTATTCGATACTCGGCTGGACCCGCTCGAGAAGCAGCCGATCTCGCCCCGCGATGCTTCCGATGAAGCGAAAGCCGCTCGTGGGCGATTGCAGGCCGCGCTCGATTCGATCCCGTAGCAGCGAGGTTCGTAGTGACCGCATTTATGCGGTTCTGTCAAATCAAACCCGATAAATCGGGTCACTACGAACCTGCGTACCCGATCCGGTCACTCGACTTGCAACAACCGGTTGATTCGCTTCAGCGTGGCGGCCGTTCGGTTCCACTCGGCGTGTTCGTGTTCGGGCTGCACGTTCGACGCTTCGAGCGTGCCTTGCCGCAACGTCCCCATCGCGTCCTGGCCCGGGTTGCCGGTCGTGGGGCTGCCCGACGCGTCGGTCTCGGCGTAGAGGTTCTCGCCCCGCTTCAACAGGCCTTGCGGGTTGACGAAGGTTGCCAATTGGATCTGGCCGACTTGTGTCATCGTTTGACTGCCGGGCTGCAGGACGGAGGCAATTCCGTCGCTGCTGATGGTGAGTTGGGTGGCATCGACCGGTATGGTGATCGGCGGCTCGAGCAGGCGGCCGACGGAGGCCGACGCCATGACCATTGCGCCGTTGGCGTTCTTGCTAAACGTCCCCGCCCGGGTGTAGAGCACGTCGCCGGAAGAGTCCGATACCTGGAAGAAGCCTTGCCCGACGATGGCCACGTCGAGTTCGCTGCCGGTCACCTCGAAAGCCCCTTGGCAGAAGTCGGTTTTCATGCCGGCAATTCGTACACCCAGGCCGACGGAGATCCCGACCGGTGCGTACTCTCCGACGGAGTCCTGGGTTCCCGGTTGTTGCTCGTGTCGATAGGAGGCGCTTTCCAACAGCACGCGGCTGCTCTTGAAGGCGATGGTCTGGGTGTTGGCCAAGTTGTTGGCAATCACGGAGAGCTTCGTGCGATACGCCCCGGCCGCCTGGGCAAGGATATTGTACGTTTCGCTGTCGGGTGCGACCGTTAGGATTTCAGGTTCACGTTGACGGGCTGCGGTCAGCATCTCCGGTTCACTCTGACGGGCCGCGTCCACATCGAAGATACACACGCTTGGCAGCACCCGTGATTCTTCGCCGGGCTGCTCGGCGGCCGGTTTCAGCGGCTGCTGTTCGGACGCTTCTTTCTTCGCCGCTGCTTCTCGCTCCCGCTTGAACTCCGGCCCTGGCGCGAAGTACTGGATGGCATCCTTGTCGACCGGCCCGGGCAGCTTTTGTCCCGAATCGGTTTCCTGCGAACAACCGGGCGCGATGAGACCGCACAGGGTGAACACACACAGCAACAGTCTCGAACGGTTCATGGGGATTCCCTTCGTTCGTTGCGAAGCCACAAGCGGCTAGGCGGACTTGTTCAACGACGCGGCCTGGTTTAGTTTGTTGTAGAGGGTTTTCAGGCTGATGCCCAACTCCTCGACGGCCTGGGGTTTGTTGCCGTCGTGACGGTCCAGGGCGTCGTGGATCGCTTGCGTTTCGATCTGTCGAAGCGTGCGCCCGGCGGTTGCGTCCGACGCGGCGATGGACAACGGCCGAGTGCCGAACCGTTGTGGCAAGTGCTCCGGGGTGATCGGGCCGTCGTCGCAGAGGATCATTGCATGCTCGATCACGTTGGCCAGTTCGCGGACGTTGCCCGGCCAGATGTGCTGTTGCAGCGCGTCGAGCGTGTCCGGCGAGAACGGCTCGTCGTCCGTGCCGGCCGGCGCACCGAAACGGGCGGCCAGGTGCCGGGCAAGCGCCGCAATGTCTCCGGCCCGTTCTCGTAACGGTGGCAAGGGGATCTCGAACGTGTTGACCCGGAACCAGAGGTCCTCGCGGAACTCGCCGTCGGCCACCATCTGATCGAGTCGCCGGTTCGTGGCGCAAATCACGCGGACGTCGCAGGTGAACGAATCGTTGTCACCGACGCGTCGGATCTCGCCGCTTTCGAGAAACCGTAGCAGCTTCGCTTGCATCGGCTTGGGCAGTTCGCCGATCTCGTCGAGGAAGAGCGTTCCGCCGTTGGCTACCTCGAACAGCCCGACGCGATGTTCCTCGGCCCCGGTAAATGCCCCCTTGCGATGCCCGAACAGTTCGCTTTCGACGAGGTGTTCCGGCAGCGCCCCGCAGTTGACCGGCACCAGCGGCATCTCCGAGCGGAGGCTCTGGTCGTGCAGCGCCCGGGCGACCAGTTCCTTGCCGGTGCCGGTTTCGCCGAGGATCAGGACGGTCGAGTTGGTCGGTGCGACCTTGGCGATCAACTTTGCGACGCGTTGCATGCCGGGCGAGTCGCCGATAAGCTGCGACGAGCCCTCGATCCGTTCGAGCCGCTGCTTGAGTGCCCGATACTTGTTGGTCAACTCGCGTCGCTGGGCCACGCGGTGGAGCAAGGCTTCGAGGTCGATCAGTTTGCACGGTTTCGTCAGGTAGTCGAAGGCCCCGTGCCGCAACGCGGCGACGGCCGTCTCCAGCGACGACTTGCCGGTGAGCACGATCGCTTCGGTTTCGGGCGAGAGCTGCTTGGCCTTGGCGATCACGTCGATGCCGCCGAGGCCGGGCATGTCGAGGTCGACGAGGATGCAGTCGTAGGTGTTGCGCTGCAAGGCGGCCACGGCGGTGGTTCCGTCGGGGCAGACGGTCACTTCGTGGCCCATCCGCGGCAGTTCCAGCCGCATCAGTTCCTGCAACGACTTCTCGTCGTCGGCGAACAGCAATTTCAAGCGTGGTTGGGGCTCGGTATCGATTTCAGGTTCTCCTTGCTTCTTCTCGTTCCCAGGCTCCGCCTGGGGACGCAATGCTCCGAGGCTCCGCCTCGTTGAAGCGGAATTCGCTGTGCCATGATTAGTTGCGATAACTCAATGTCCTTGGAGGCGGAGCCTCCGCTGCAGTGCGTTCCCAGGCGGAGCCTGGGAACGAGAAGCCGCATGCCTTCTGTCGAGCATCGCACCTCATGCGGCCCGCCCTCCTCTCTTGACGTTCTTTTCGACGGCGGCCAGCGGCAACCGTACTCGGAAGGTGGCTCCTTCGCCGAGCCCGGCACTGTCGGCGCGGATCGTTCCGCCGTGGTCTGCGATGATTCGATAGGTGATCGACAAGCCCAGGCCGGTGCCCTGATCTGCACGACGGCGGGTGAAGAACGGCTCGAAGACGTGCTCCAACACGTCGGGCTCCATACCGCAGCCATTGTCGCTGAGCGTCAACTGGGCCATGCCGTCGCGTTTGCCCAATTCGATCCACACCGTGCCGCCAACTTCGAGGCTGTCCAATGCGTTGGTCAGCAGGTTGAGCACGACCTGCTTGATCTCCTGGGCGTTGACTGCCGCGACGACCGGTTCGTCGCCGTCGAACTCGATCTGTCGTCCCTGGTACTTACCGAGGTGGCCCACCATGTCGACCACGCCGCGAACCAACTCGCGCAGCTCGGTGTGCTGCCGCTGGGTCTGGCCGATCCGGGAGAAGTCCAGCAGCTTCTCGGTGATCTCTTTGCAGCGGAACGCTTCGTCCTGCACCATTCTGAGATAGTTGCGAATCACCTCATGCCGGTCGTCGTGCTCTTCGGGTGGCTTGCCGTCGGGTTGCCTACCGTCGAGGAGTTCACCCACGCGACTCTCGAGCGACTCGGCGCACATGGCGATCGAGGCGAGCGGATTGTTGATTTCATGGGCCACGCCGGCGGCCAGGAAGCCGACGCTGGCAAGCTGCTCGTTACGGACAACCTGCTTGGTCCGTTCGCGGACCTGGGCGTCGAGATCGTCGCGGATGTTTCGGAACCGGGCCGTCATATCGTTGAGTGCCTCGGCCAGTTCCGCCATTTCGTCGTCGGTGTCGAGCCGTATCCGATGGCCGAACTCCCCGCCGGCCACGCGGCGCGATCCGTGGATGATGACTCGCAAGGGATGCAGAATCCACCGCCACGAAAGTCGCACGAACAGAGCGAACAACAGACCGGCCGTGATGCTCGTGATCCACGTGCCGACGATCAGCGTACGGTATTGGCTGCGGACTTCCACGGCGAACCCGGCCAGCTTGTTGTGTAGGTGGCTTGGCAACTCGCCGGAGAGCATTTGAAGGTGTTCCAACTCGGCGTCGAGTTGGTTGCCCCGGCCTGCGTCGCCGATCCATTGCTCGTCGCGGTTGGCGTCGTGTACGCGTAGCAGGGCGGCCTCGATCTTGCCGACGGTGACCCGTTCTCGCTGGTTGTCGGCGATCTGTGATTCGGTTCGCCGTTTGTGTTTCAGCAGCGTGCGATAGTCGTCCAGCGTGGCCTCGGTCTGCTTGAGTTGCAGCGCGAACTGCTGGCGGACGTCCCAGATCTGGGAGAGCAAGCGATCGCGATCGTCCTCGGAGAGGCTGCTGGAGTAGCGGTCGCGCAAGGCGTGCAACTCGCCGAGCGTCAGCCGCAGATCGCTCACGCGGCGGCTCAGATCGGCCGCCACCGGCAACTCGTTGACCCGCCAGCTCAGGCTCTTGACCAGGTCGCGATAGGAGTACGTCGCATACAACCCGCTGCCGGCGAGGATCGTCACCACCAGCACCAACAGGCCCAGCCCGACAAGCAGCTTCAATCGTATCGGCCAACGGGCGAGCAACGGCGACCTCCTTGTCGCACAAGATAGCGGCGCGAAAACGGGGTGGGAGTGTACCATCAGTCGCCGCTGCGAAGCAAGAGGAGGAACAGCCAGAAGGCGAGATCTGGGGGATTGGGGGGCAGCGGGATATTAGGCGAGCCGCGGGGCTTGCCCCCGCGCTGGTGGTGCGCCGGGGTAAGCCCGGCGGCTCCTGGTCGCCGATGATTGCACTGGCGTGCAATCGGTTGGGCTGATAGGCTGTCTGGGGGCAATGTGGTAACGAAAATGGCTAGAAACCGAGCTTCAAATGGCTGATTCCCGTCATACTGGTGTCGCGAAGACGCTGATCTGCCTGTGCGACAACGTGTCGGTGTCGGTCGAGCGTGTCGAGTGCCTGCACCCGTCGAGTTTGTGCCGATTCCGCGAGTTCTGTGAAGTGATCGATGCGATGCGTGCCGCCAAGCGAGCTGAGAGAGAGGCCACAGCGGAAGACTCGGCAGACGGTGCTTAAGGACACCCCGGACAGAACTTACGTGTTAGAATAGGGTTACGGCGTCTGCATCGGGAAAGCAACGTTTTCTGAAACACACTATCTCACCGTTCAAGTCGGCTTCAAGAGCGGACGAAGTCCAAGGCCAGCCTCAACTTCTACCCATCTATTCCGGTCACGGTTGGAAAAGTCGGAATGTAGGAATTCTAGCAATTTGCCGTTCTGCCCGCAGTGACGCGGCTGGGCCTGCCCCCGAATTGTCAATCGATTTGCCGTCGGTGTCTTTTTGCGGTGCCCAGTGTTGTGAAGAAGCTACGCTTTCGACGGGCGCGGATCACTTCAAAAGCGAGAGGCACTTTTCATGGACAGGGCGCTGCGTACGCTGAGACAGCACTGGTGGGTCGTCGGCGTGCTGACCGTAGCATTCTTGTGGTTCGGCAGGGCCGTTGCTCGCGGTGATGAAGTACAAACTCTTACTTCCTGGACTACCGGCCTTTCAGGACCGGACCGTAACTCCTCGGGCAGCAACCGGCTTCTGATCTTCACCGTCGGCATGGAGGCGTCGGCCGACCAGACTATCGTTTCGGCCAGCTTCGGCGGCCAGCCGTTGAAGCAAGTGATCACCACCGTCACCGGCTCGTCGTACGTAGCCAGAGCGTACATATTCTATCTGGATGAGGCCGCGATCCAGGCGGCCACCAGCAACACGTTCTCCGTGATCTGGTCCGGTAGTGTCGACGACGTGTGTTACGCGGCCAGGATCTACGGCAACGTCGACCAGGGCTTCCCGATCCGCGACTCTCAACAAGCCGGTAGCGCGTCCTCCACACCTAACCCGATCAGCACACCGGCACTGACCGTCCAAAACGGGGATTATGTGGCGGCTGCCGCGCAGTGCGGCAACGCGCGGACGTACACATGGTACGGCGGTTTCGTTGAGGGAACGGACCAGACGGCTGCATCGAGCGATCATTCGACGGCCGATCTGGCCGTAAGCAGTTCCGGCACCGTCGCCGCGTCGGCTCGAAATAGCGGCCCAAACCGTCAGGTGATCCTCGCCGCGGTGCTTAGCAGCGTCGGCATGATAGGACATTGGCAATTCGACGAAGGCATCGGTATCGATGCCCTAGACTCTTCTGGCAACGGAAATGACGGCACGCTTGCAGGCGGGACAGACTGGGTCGCTGCAAGGTGTGGCTACGCCGTCGAACTGGACGGTTTTGAAGACCGGGTCGACTTGGGGCAAGTTGAGCTGGGAACGAGTGCCTACACCGTTGGGGCATGGTTCAAGACCGGGAGCGGTCGGCAACAGACGATCGTAGCCGCTACCAAGGCCGGCACCAGTGACCAACTGATGCTAGTGGACGTGGAAAGCAACGGAACCGTACGCTTCCTGCACCGCTATCCAACGGGTGCGGCGGGCGGAACAGAAATCTTCAGTACGGGCACGTATGGCGACGACGGATGGCACCACGTCACTGCCGTGAAAAGCCCGACCACCCTGACCCTTCACGTCGACGGCCAACAAGTCGCCCAGGCCGCAGACACCACTGGCGTCGAATCCTTGGTCGACATGGTTGCCGGAACGAGCTCCAAGTTGGGCGGCCAAGACAACTTCAAGGGCACCCTCGACGAAATACGACTCTACGGATCGGCTCTCTCTCCGACAGAGGCTAGTGCTCTCTACGGAATGGTTGGGTACTGGAGGCTCGACGAGTCTGCCGGAAGCACGGCACCCGACTGCACCAATTTCGCTAATGACGGTTCGCTCCAGGGCCCTCCCGTGTGGCGCCCAGACAGCGGCACGGTCGGCGGAGCGTTGGAGTTTGACGGCAGAGCGGATTACGTCTCGGTGACAAGTTCAAGCACTCTGCAGATGACCGACTCCCTGACGATTGCCGCTTGGATCAAAGGCGATAGATGGCGCAAGAACAGTTATGTCAATGTCATTGTTCGCAAAGGAGAAGGCAACCCTAACAACTACCAACTGGCTATTGCCGACGGTACGGTCGCCTTGTACCTTGATGGCTCGGACACCGCCGGTTTTCGTGGAAACACGATCCTTAGCAAAGGCCAGTGGTATCACGTGGCCGGCACTTGGGACGGCTCGACCGTTCGGATCTACGTCGACGGCGTTCTGGACAACGACCCGCCCGCTGCGCGCTCCGGTAGTATCGGGGCCGACGACCGGGACTTGTACATCGGCGGCAGATCGGGAACCGACCTCTTTGACGGAATGCTCGATGACGTTCGGGTCTACAATCGGGCACTTTGCGACGACGAGATCGAGCGACTCCATGGAGCCGCTTTGCCGAAAAAAGGATGGCGGATCAAGAGTTGGGTTGAGATCGACAAACCGGGTGGCTGAATCAATGGTATCCTGAACACCTTCGTTCTCGAAGTCCGCGTGCTTGCTTGTCAGCGTACTGAAGTCCAGGCCAGATCCCGACTGTCGAACGTTAGCTGACGGCCCCCTCTTGAACGATTCCCCCTGCCGAAACCCGGCCGTTGTATTCTCTTCGTGAATTCGGCATGAGAATCGCTACTCTTCGCCGATCTCTGCCATCACGTCGTCGGGGATGTTGAAGTTGGCTGAGACGGCTTGTACGTCGTCGTGGTCGTCGAGCCGTTCTATCAGCCTGAGCACCTTGCGGGCGTCGCTGGCGCCCAGGTCGACGGTGTTTTGGGGAACGCGGGCGAGTTGGCTGGCCTCGGGCTTGATGTCGGCCTGAGACAACGCCGCCGTAACGTCTTGAAAGGCGGTCGGGTCGCAGGTGATCTCGAAACTGTCGGCCTCGAGTTTCACGTCTTCGGCCCCGGCTTCCAGGGCGAGTTCCATCAGGGTGTCTTCGTCGGCCGCGTCGGCAGAGATCAGGAAGAGGCCCTTCGTGTCGAACATCCAGGCGACGCACCCGGTGGACCCCAACTTGCCGTTGGCCATCTCGAAGATCTTGCGAATTTCCGGCGCCGTACGGTTGCGGTTGTCGGTCAGCACTTCACAGAGCACGGCCACGCCGGCAGTTCCATAGCCTTCGTAGATGATCTCTTCGATATTACCGCCGTCGAGTTCCCCGCTGCCTTTCTTGATCGCCCGTTGGATGTTGTCCTTGGGCATGCTGACGGCCTTGGCGTCGTCGATGGCGTATCGCAGCCGGAGGTTGGCATCCGGGTCGCCGCCGCCCATCTTGGCCGCGACGATGATCGCCTTGGAGAGCTTGCTCCACATCTTGCCGCGCTTGGCGTCGACCAGCGCCTTCTTGTGTTTGATTCCGGCCCAGTGAGAATGACCTGCCATGTGTGATACTCCTAGGGGAGGAAATACCGAAGCACGAATGACGAATGACGAAGCACGAA
>JABMRB010000803.1 GCA_013202865.1 Candidatus Nealsoniibacteriota bacterium
CACGGCAACACCTGGGCGTCTCCCTCACGTCCCAACGCCGCCTGGCTTACGCCAATGCGGAACAAAACCAGCATAAACAACCGAACTCCCGAAACCACCGTTTTTGACAGTCTAGGGCTCGCCCTGACCTACTGGGGCGTAATCTTCGCCGTTGAGGCTGCGGACGACCGATTGCTGCCAGGCGCGGAGTTGGGCCTTCATCCGCTCGAGCCGCTCGGGCTGCTCGGCGGCAAGGTCGGTCTGCTCCTGCCGGTCGGCGGCCAGATCGAATAGGCTGTACGTAGCGTCGCCCCGCTTGCCGGCCTTGCGATGCAACTTGTAGTTGCCGTCGATCCAGGCGGCTGGGCCGGGGAGTTTGTCTTCGGGGTATTGCTTCTCGATCTTGCCCGGCTCGCGAAACGTCGACTTCGCGGGAACCTTGTCGGCCGAGCCTTCCTGCTCGGCCAGCATCTGCTGAAGGATGGCCGTGCTGCGTGTGCTGATGCCTCGGGTCGGATGGACCCAGAACCCCAGTGGCTTGTCGCGCTGCTGTTTACGGCCTTCGATCAACGGCAGCAGGCTGACGCCGTCCAGCACCGGTTGCTTCGCGACGGTCACGCCGGCGATATCGAGCAACGTCGGATAGATATCGACCGTGCCGCAAGGCATGTCGCTGGTCCGCGGCCGCTTGATCCGCGCGGGCCACTCGATAATCGCGGGCTCGCGGATGCCGCCTTCGCCCAGGTTGCCTTTGCGGCCGGTTAGTCCGGCAGTCGAACCGACCGGCAGTGCCCCATTATCGCTGGTGTACCAGAAGAGCGTATTCTCGGCCACGTCGAGCCGGCGCAGCTCGGCCCGCAGGTTGCCGATCGCCCGGTCCATGGCCGTGATCTCGCCGTAGAAGTGCTGCAACTTCTCCGGCTGGTCGGCGTACTGGCGGCGATCTTCGTCCAGCGCGATGTGCGGGCCGTGCGGCGAGCCGAACCAGACGACGGCCAGGAACGGCTGCTTCTGCTTGACCGTGGCGCGGATGAACTCGATCGCCGCGTCGACGGTCACCTGCGAACTCTCGCCGCGGGTGCGGACGACCTTGCCGCGGCGGCTCATCAGCGGGTCGTTCTCGAAGAAGTTAGGGCTGGAGAACCACTCGTCGAAGCCGCTGGCGCCCGGGCAGACGGAACTCTCCGCCCGCACGGGCCCGAGGTGCCATTTGCCGAAGTGCCCGGTGGTGTAGCCGGCCGTCTTCATCGCCTCGGCCACGGTAACCTCCTGCGGCCGCAACGTGTGGCCCCAGGAGAAGCAGCCGAAGCGGTTCGGATGCCGCCCGGTCATCACGCTGCCGCGCGTTGGCGAACAGACGGGTGCCGCGGCGTAGAACCGATCCAGCCGCAGCGCCGTGGCCGCCATTTCATCGAGCACGGGCGTCTTGAGCACGGGATTTCCGTAATAGCCGACGTCGCCATAGCCCTGGTCGTCGGCCATGCAAAGCACAACGTTCGGCAGCGCGGCGGGCTCAGCGGCCGCGGCGGTCGCGGATAGGATGAGAATCAGGAGGCATGGTAGGCGGTGTGTCATGATCGTCTCCGTGTGATGGGGAGTTGGTGTTGGGGCGGCGGTGGATAGTGGATAGTGGATAGTGGATAGTGGGGAGTGGTGAGTGGGGAGTGGGGACTTTTCAAACGCCCCCCGACTGCGTTCGGGGGGGGAAACGCACCGGGTAGCCCATCTCGTGGTGTCCTACTTTTCTTGCTCCTTATGTTCGGCGAACAACAACCGATCCTCCGGTAACGCCTTCGAGCTGATGCGGATCTCGTCGATGATTGCCCGGGCGTCGTGGGCGATCTTGTTGGCGTGGAAACCGCGGCCGACGGTCCAGGTGCCGATTGTGTTGACCAGCGGGCCGGCAAACGGGGTCTCGCCTTGGAGTTGATAGCCGCGGCCATCGCCCGCGTCGACCAGCAGCCGTAGCGTCTTCCCGTCGCAGACGGCCGCCACATGGTACCAGCGGTCGAGCCGGACCGGGTCGCGGTTGGCGACGGTGCGGCAGATCCGCTTGCCGTCGACTGCGGCGATCGTGATCCGGTTGTCGGCGGCACGGACGCTCAACTGCAACGGGGCTTCCGGTCCGTCGGTCGGTTTGCCGTCCTTGCCCAGCAGGCCGTGGTCGTGGCCAAGTTCCGCTAGCTTAAACGACGCCTCGACGGTCCATTGGCCGAACTGATACGTGTTCAGCGTGACGCGTGCCTGGGATCGCCCCGGGTCGGTGTAGAGGTCGCGCGTGGCCGGGCCGTCGGGTGTGGCCGAATCGTCGAGGCTGCCGCGGTTGGCCGCACCGGTCTGCAGCAACGTCGGCCCGGGCACGTCGCTGCCATGTAGCGGTGCATTTTTCAGCGCATGGGCGAAGAGGTGGTTGTTGTGGCCCGAGACGTCCACGGCGGCCGCGGCGGCGCGGTTTTCGCGGTCGTGCGGAACCGGCTTGCCCGGCGTGCCGTTCTCGAACCGCCACCAGGCGACCGTGTAGACACGGGCCATGCGGGCGTCGTCGAGTTTCGCGACCGGCTCGAAGAGCGTGCGATGGGCGGCGGCCACGCGATCGACGTCTAGCTTGACCACGCGGCGGTCGTAGGTCATAAACCCGTTGATTTCGCTCTCGACGTCGGTTGTTTGCGTGTAGATGGCCCCCGCCACGCGCGATTGCACCAGTGGTCGCAACTGCTCGATCAGGGCGACGTAGGCGTCGTTGAGTTCCTTGCGGGTCTTGTAGCCGCGATAGCCCCAGTTCTTATCCTGTTGCCACAGATGGCCTTTCAACGGCAGCCCCAACCCGCCGAACTCGCCGAGCACGCCGGCCCGATCATCCAGCGCCGGCGGCCCGGCCGGGCCCGGGTAGGCGTGCAGGTCGTAGATGTCGCCCGCAAGGAAATCGTTTCCGCCGCTGGGGGCGTCGACCAGCCGCGTGGGGTCGTATTGCTTGACCCAATCGAGGATGCGTTGCGTGTCGAACTGGCCCCAGCCTTCGTTGAACGGCACCCAGACGACGATGCACGGGTGGTTGCTATGGCCGTCGATCAGCGCTTTCAGGCCGCGTTCGAACTGCTCGACCGACTCGGCCGTCCGCTCGATTTCGGTGCCGTGCCGGGGCCATGGCGCGTGGCCGTCGCCGTTGGGCATGTCCTGCCAGACCAACAGGCCCAACCGGTCGCAGGCATGGTACCACCGCGCCGGCTCGACCTTGACGTGCTTGCGAACCATGTTGAAACCGAGCTTCTTCGTCACCTCCAGGTCGTATCGCAAGGCCTCGTCCGACGGGGCCGTGTAAAGCCCGTCGGGCCACCAGCCCTGGTCCAACGGCCCGAGTTGGAACAGCGGTTTGTTGTTCAGAAACAACCGCAACACGCCGTTGACGTCGCGGCCCATGGAAATCTTCCGCATGCCGAAGTAGCTCGTCACCCGGTCGACCGGCTTGTTGTCATGTTCGAGGAACACGCGCAAGTTGTACAAGAGCGGCGAGTCGGGCGACCAAAGAATGGGCGACGCGACGGGCAGCTCGATCCAGCCGGCCACGGGACCGGTCGCCTCGCCCACTATGCGATCGCCGTCGAATGCAATCGCTCGAACGCGGCAGCCGTCGGCCGGGCCGCGCACGGCAACCTTCAACTTCAACAGGCTACGGTCGACGTCCGGCACAAGCTTCAGGTCGCGAATCGCGACCGCCGGGACCGGCTCCAGCCAGACCGTCTGCCAGATGCCCGTTACCGACGTGTACCAGATACCGCGCGGCTTGGCGACCTGTTTACCCCGGGCACCGAACCCGGCGTCGGTCGGGTCCCAGACGCGGACGACAATCTCCTGCGTCGGCGTGGGTTTCAGTGCATCGGTCACGTCGAACGAGAAGGCATCGTATCCGCCGCGGTGGCTGCCGACCTTCGTGCCGTTGACCCAGACGGTCGCGTCCCAATCGACCGCGCCGAAGTGTAACAGCAGGCGTCCGGGCCGGTCGCCGGCGGGCAACTCGAACGTACGGCGATACCAGAGGCAGTTGTCTTCGCCCACCTTTTTCATTACACCCGACAGGGCCGACTCGATTGGAAACGGCACGAGGATTTCGCCGTCGAACTCCTCGGGCCGAGTTTCTGTCTTCGGCCGCACGGCATAGTCCCAAAGCCCGTTGAGGTTAGTCCACGCGGGCCGAGTCATCTGCGGCCGGGGATACTCGCGATGGACGTTCTCGGGCGAGACGTCGGCAGCGAAACGGGTCATCAACGGCCCCTCGGCCGGCTGCCACGCAGCGGCGGCGTGGGCCGCGGTGAGGGTCAGGCAGAGCAGAAGCAGCGTGCGTGCGATTATCATTCTTGGGCTCCTGTGTCTAAGCGAATGTTCTGTTTGTAGTACCGCCTTTAGGCGGAAAGCGTCTTGTCCGGGCACGTCGGGCTGTCCAATTTGCCGGCTAAAGCCGGTACTACGAACATCAAATAAAGTGGTGCGTTGCACGCACCCTACTTACCGACTGGCACGGATGTTGTCACGGTGTTGAGGTTCGGTCCGCTGACGGTAACGAGCATCGTTCCTGGTGTGTGCGGTGCGATCGGCAAGACGGCGGCGCCTTGGTCGGCGGCTTCCACGACCGCGTAGACTTCGTCCCCCTTCCAGACGCACACGGTTGCTCCCGGCGTGTCCGTTTTCACGGTAAGCGTCCGGTTGCCGAGCACGATACGATCGGGCAGCGTCACTTTCGGCGTGGTCGGGGCCTTGGCGCGCATGCTCAACGTCGGGTCGCCCAGCAGGTTGATCTCGCAGAGGCACCAATGGTATCCGGCCGTACGCACGGCGTCGGCGGTCATGGCGGCTTTTGCGGCGCTGAGTGCCTCGCCGGTGGTCAGGTTCTTGCCGAGCCCTAGTTGCCAGAAGAGCGTCATCAGTTGCGTGGTGCCGTCCATCTTGCCCTCGCGGAGCATCTTAGGAAAATCGACGCGCGGGTTATGGAACACAGGCACACCCGGCCGCGACGGGGCAACGATGGCGATCGCGCCGGCGGCCGGCTGGCGTAGCATCGACTCGGTAATGGCGGGGTCCTGCTTGCCGTCGTATTGGCCCGTGTAGCAGGAAACGGTCGTCATCACCGGATAGGCGTTGCGGTTGCGGAGTTGGGCAACGTGTTTCGCCGTGACGGTCGAGCCACGTTCGAGCACCCAGACCGACAGCAGACCGTGCCCGTGTATATGAATCTTGCCGGCTGTGCGGTCGTTGAGCATCTTCACCCAATGATCGGGCGTCAGGTCGTAATCGCCCGGCTTGTCCTTGTCCCATGGCGACTCGGTGCTATAGAACCGCCTCACCTTGCCGCCGTCCCACGCCTTGGAAATCTGCTCGGCACTGGTGCGAAGTTTGGCAAACGCACCCGGTTCCGGGCACGTGTAGACGAATTGGTCGGCCAGCCCGTCGCCCGGATAGCGGCTTTCGTAGTCGATAACCTTCTGCGTATAGGCAGCGACGTCGGCGGCCGAGCGGACGGGAATCCGACCGATGCATGCCTTCGGGTTGACGTAGGCAATCGCCTCACGGTCGCCGTCGAGGTCGCCGTAGACACCGTCGCCGTCGGCGTCCCAGGTCTTCTCGCTGATGTAGTAGATATCGGTTGGCAGATCTCGAACGCGCATCGTCGGGTGCGGCGTGTCGCGATCGGGAACGAGCCCTTTGCCGCCGGGTTGGCTGTCGCCGCCGAGGATCACCCAGCGCGTGCCTCGTTGGTCGATATGCTCCAGCACGCAGGCGCGGATCTTCTCCTGGACGTCGTTGCCCTGGTACTTGGCGTCGATATCCTGGACCGTGACGATCTCGGTCGCTTTGCCGGCGCGAGTCTTCCAATCCGCCAGCGGCCGCCACGCCTCGGCCAACGATCGATCGGTGACCAGCAGCACGGTGGCAGGCCGCTGCTCGCCGGCAGCTAGCGACGGGGCCGGCAGCAGGGCGGCAACTGCGCAGAGAAGAACGATTCGGTAGCGAGCGTGTAGCATCTCAAGGCTCCTGTTTGGTTGGAAAGTGGCACCTTTCTCATACAAGCTCGACGCGCAAGCGAGTGGATCGTTTATGACGAAATCCACTCGCTTGCGCTTCGAGCTTGTATCTGTAGCATGTACGAGAATCTCTCACACAGGATACCACGCCGGGGAACAAAAAAGAAGCCGCTCACAACAATTGATCTACCGATCGCAACAAGTAGGCACAGAGCAACCCGGCGGCCGTGCCGATGACGTAGCCGGCCACTCCCATCAGCACGCCGACCGGGGCCAAAGCCGGGTGGAAGGCGCCGGCCACTACCGGTGCGGAGGCGGCGCCGCCGATGTTGGCCTGGGAACCGACCGCCATGTAGAAGACGGGTGCCTTGAGCAAGCGGCGTAATAGCAGCATCACGACCGCATGGAAGACGATCCACACTGCCGCCACAAGCAACAGGGCCGGGGCGTCGAGGACCTTCGAGAACTCGGCCTTCGCGCCGATTCTGGCGATCAGCAGGTAGAGAAACAGCGAGCCGATCTTGCTGGCCCCGGCGCCCTCGAGTTTGCGTAGCGGCGTGTAGGAGATCGTTACGCCCAGCGCGGTTACGAAGATCACCGTCCAGGCGAACCGGTTGAGGATCGCGCCCTTCTCGGGGAAGAACGAAGCCGCTTGCGACGCTACCACCACGCCACCGAAAGCGATGAAGAGAATTGCGAGCAAGTGCTTCAGGGTGACCGTGGTGGCGACCTGCTTCTGAAAGGATTCGATCTTCTTCTGCAGCACGTCCAAGCTGCTGCGGTCGGCCCCTAGCGCGGCGTCCATCTGCTTGTCCCGCCCGGCGAAGAACAGCAGCACGGCCATCCAGACGTTGGCCAGCGCCACGTCGATCACGGCAATCATGCTGATCGTGCTGTCCGAGGCATCGACGCTACGGCCGATGGCGGCAAAATTAGCGCCGCCGCCGATCCACGACCCGTTCAAGGCCGCCAGCCCCCTCCAGGCCTGATCGCCCATCTCGGCCGGCATCATCCAACCGACGGCTAGGTACGCCAACGGGCCGCCGATGACGATCGTGGCCGTGCCGCCGAGAAACAGGATCAACACCTTGGGCCCCAGCCGCAGGATGGCGGGAATGTCGATCGACATCGTCAGCAGCAGTAGCGAGGCCGGCAACAACCAGTCCATGATGAACTCGTAGAGCGGCGACTCGAGCGGGATGATCCCCGTGTTCGACAGCCCCGTCGGAATGAAATACGCGAAGACCAACAGCGGAATGATCTTGAAGAACCGCTCACCGACCGGGTGGGCGGCAAACCAGAACAGCCCGGCAAGGACCCCCAACAACACGGCCAAGATGGCTACCGGTTCGTCAATCATCTGGGGCCTCGTGGTTCGCTTGCCGAAGGGCTTATCATACCCGGGCGCCCGGCAAGAAGCGAGTACAATCGTGGCGTTGGGTGGTTCACTAATCGCTACGATCGACAGAACCCTCGGGATTCGCCCGCGCGAACCGGGCGGACGACCTACACTTTTCTGGCCGCGCGGCATACGCCGCACGTCGTCCATTTCACGCAATACTTTGGAGGACTAGCAGAATGAAACGCGCGTTGATGGATCAGCTCGATCAACTCCGCCACGAAATGAACGAGATGCGGCAGTTCGTCAAGGAGCATCTCCGCAGGGAGTAGGGGGCTGCTGCAAGACACGTAGCGATCTTCTTCAAAAGCCTGTCGATTGCATCGGTGGGATATCCCCCGCATGCAATGCGGGGGCTTTTTTTGGTTGTCGGTGTGCATTATAATGTACTCTATGCCGCTGCACGCCGACTTGTACCTCGACCGAATTGACTTCAACCGCCACGCTCCGGCGGCGACGTGCGAGGTTTGCCACGTCGATTCGCTCCCGGAATTGCTCGACCGGTTGCGGTCCGGCAAGATCTGCGGCGGCCAGTGTGTGCATTGGCCCCGCGAGCGGGTCGAGGCGTTTCGCATGGCGATCGACGCCGGCGAGACCTTGCCCGTCGTGGCGTCGCTGGACGTGCCGCGTCCGACGGAAACGGGCCCGATGGAGCTGAACGAGCCGACGGCCGACTCGCCCGTGCTGATTACCGGCAACTCGCAACTGACGCACGAGGTGCTGCTGGCCGTGCTGTCGACCACCGCCGCGCCGCTGTGGATGATCTCGGTCGACACGGCCGGCCACACGGTCGACATGTCGCTGGTCTACAAGACGCTCACGGTCGAAGCGATCGCCCATGCCGTGCGGACCGCGGACTTCACCGGACGGATCATCTTGCCGGGTCTGGCCGAATCGCTCGCAGCGCCGTTGTCGCAGCAGCTCAACCGCCCGATCGAGACCGGCCCCGTCTGCGCCGCCGAGCTGCCGTTGTTCTTCGGGGCGGAGTGGGGGCGTTAGGTTCGTAGTGACCCGATTTATCGGGTCCAGATTGCTAGAACCGCATGAATGCGGTCACTACAAACGGTTCATGGACTCCCCGGCCTTCATCTCCCGCTGGATAACTTGCTCGCCGAGCCGAAGTTTCAGCGGCCCGTCGTGCGTTGCCTGGATCTTGCAGGAGACGACTTTCCCTTCCTTCCACGCGGCATCCACGACGAACCCGCCGCGGGCGCGAAGGCCCTGAAAAGAGCCCAGCTTCCACGCGCCAGGCAAGGCGGGTGCGACGTGGACCGTGCCGTCGTGGCTCTGCAATAGCATCTCGGCGATGCCGGCGCATCCGCCGAAATTGCCGTCGATCTGGAACGGGGGATGCGTGTCGAACAGGTTCGGCAGCGTGCTCTTGCGCAATAACATCAGCAGGTGAGCGTGTGCGGCGTCGCCGTCGAGGAACCTTGCGTAGAAGTTGACGATCCATGCCCGGCTCCATCCGGTGTGGCCGCCGCCGTGTCCGAGACGTCGCTCGATGGTGGCCCGGGCGGCGTCGAACAGCTTGCGGTCTTGCGTTGTGATCAGCGAGAACGGATGCACGCCGATCAGGTGCGAGATGTGCCGGTGGCCCGGCGAGCTTTCCTTGTAGTCCTCGATCCATTCCTGGATCGTGCCGTCGGCGCCGATTTTGACCGGTGGTAGCCGTTTCAGCGCCGCTTCGATCCGCTCGCGCAACGGCTCGTCCCGCTCGAGAACCTGCGAGGAGCGGACGGTCGCCTCGAAGACCGCCCGGACGATCGACGTGTGGTAGGTCGATCCGCGCGTGATCCGCACGGCGTTGCCCGTCTCGGGATGGATGTAGGAGTTCTCGGGCGACGTGGACGGCACGATCACCAACGTGCCGTCGGGGTCTTCGACCAGATAGTCGAGCAAGAATTCGGCAGCCCCGCGAAGCACCGGGTAGGCTCGCCGGTCGAGGAACTTGCGGTCGGCGGTGAATTCGTAGTGGCGCCATAGCGTCATCGCCATCCACGCGCCGGCCAGCGGGTCGAGCACGCCGTTCTGGAACTGCGAGCCCTTGCTGGAACCGCCCGGGCTGGTCCGGCCGAAGAGGTTCGTGGTGGTGAAGCCGACCCAGCCGTCGGCCTTGTAGAGCGTCTTGGCCGAGACGCGCCCGTTCTCGGCGACGCGGGCGAACCAATCGGCCAGCGGGTCGACGGTCTCCGACAGGTTGCACAGATCGGCCGGCCAGTAGTTCATTTGCAGGTTGATATTCAGATGGTAGTCGGCCTCCCATGGGGCCCACATCCGGTCGTTCCAGATGCCTTGCAGGTTGGCCGGCAGCCGGCCCGGGCGGCGGGAACTCGACATCAGCAGGTAGCGGCCGTATTGGAAGTAGAGCGCGATCAGGGCGGGGTCTTCGCCGCCGGCGCGGACCGCCGCCAAGCGTTGGTCGGTGGGCAGTTCGTCGCCGGCCGAGCGGCCCAGGTCCAGCGCGACGCGGTTGAACATGGCGCGGTGCTCGGCCACGTGGTCGGCAAGCAACTGCGGCCAGGCCTTCTCGGCCGCCTTCTTCAGGATCGCGTCGGCAACGCGGCCCGGGTCGATCGCGCGGTCGAAGCTCATCTTATCGAGACTGAAATCAGTGGCAGCGGTCAGCAGGACGACCGCTTCGTCGGCCCCGTCGATCACGAGCGTATCGCCGTCCGGTTTGACGCTTCCGCCGGAGACCCGCACCGCCAGTCGGGCGGCGAACTTCATGTGCTTGCCTCCCACACCCGATCCGCCCGAGTTGTCGTCGAAGCCCTCGGGTGCAGCGACGTCGACGATCTGGCCGTCCATTTGCAGCCGGCCATTGGCGCCGGCGGTTACTTGCATGTCTTTCTTGCGAGTAAGGCTGATCTTCGCCCGCAAGGTGCCCGGCTTATCGGCGGTCAGTCGCACGGCGATCACGTCGTCGACGGCCGAGATCAGCATCTCACGCACAAAGCGAACTCCGCCGGCCCGATAGGTCACCCGCGCGATGCCCGTCTCCAGATCGAGTTCCCGGCGGTAGTCTTCCGCATCGGCGGCGTGGTTCATTTCGATCAGCAGATCGGCCAACGGTTCGTACGACCGATAGGAGGTGGGCGACTTGGTAAGCTTCTCGAGCCCCAGCGCCCGGGCCTCGGCGATCTTGCCGTCGAGGACGAGTTGTTGCACGTCGTGCAGGTGTTGGGCGAAGTTATCCGGATAGGCGTCTTCCGGTTCGCCGGCCCAGAGGCTCTCTTCGTTGAGTTGCAGCCGCTCGTTGGGCACGGCCCCGAAGACCATCGCCCCAAGCCGCCCGTTACCCAACGGCAGCGCCTCGTGCCACTTGCCGGCCGGCTTGTCGTACCAGAGCGTCTGCAAGTCGCCGCCCGCGGCAGGCACCGCGGCGTGCAGACAAAGGAGCAGGCCGAGCACGCCCGAGGCCAGGATCGTTCGTCGCTGGGTTTTCATGGTAGGTCTCCGTATTCGCGGTTGGTGGCTTGAGCACAAGGAGATTCTACCGGGGGATGTCCCATCTATTGTTAAAACTGCCGGTGGTCTCTTGGGAAGTTACGCTACC
>JABMRB010000804.1 GCA_013202865.1 Candidatus Nealsoniibacteriota bacterium
ACCTGGGCAGGGCTAGCATTGACGGAAGGGGCTCAAGGTTTGATGCGATGAACACTCGCGCACAACCCCTTGCGGACACGAGTTCGCCAGGAGCCCGATTCCCACCCGTATGATACCGACCAACCGCCAGCAGGGCAAGGGGCTGCTGCCTTCTCTCGCTAGGTCATGTACGCACAGCCACCGTAGTGCCGGCCTCGCGGCGCAAGTCTTCGGCGTCTGCTTGCTAGCCGCCATACCCCTACGGTGGGTCGACGTAGATGGTGCCGAACTTGAGCCCTTGGGCGGCGAGTTCGTCGAGCGAGTTGACGACGCGAAGGGTCGGTTCGTCGCCTTCGTCGGCTGGGGCGGATAGCTTGGGTGTGCCGGCCTTCTTGGTCAGAAGGCCGAGTAGTTCTTCTAGGGGTAAATCAGGCACGTCCGCCTGATTTACCCCCAGCAGTAGTAGGTGTGCATACACCTTCATGTACCTCCTGGCCGTACTCGCATCAGCTTCAAACCAATCCTCCAGCCACGGCCCCCACTCCCCGTGCCGCATGTCCGCCTTTATCGCCGTCAAGAGGCGCCCGCACTCGACCGTGTGCATCGCCCCACGACCGCCGCCAGGCAGCCGGCAACAGCCACCAGATCGCCGGCCACCCCCCCAGGTTGCGGGTGTATTTCGGCTTGCCCTTGATAAAATGCTATTGTATGATAGTATTCTGTTGCCGATGATTGTTCCAGATAGAACCCCATCGGCGAAACAGGAGGCGAGGCGATGGATGCTCTTCTCGCACGTCCGTCATGGAGCGATGCATGCCAAAACGTCAAACAGTCGCCCAATTTCTCAGTGAGTTCAAGGCAGCCTTGTCTTTGGGATACGGGAGGTGGTTACGTCGGTCCGATACCGCCAAGGCGCACCTCTCAGGACTTGAAATCAACCGAGACCAAGCGGAGAAGCATTTACTTGCCCTAACGCCGGACAACTACAGCAAGGGACCGGAGCCCGATGATTTTGCCCCCCAGCGCAGCGTGTGGTGTTTTGGATGTGATGTCGCGGGCACGGAGGCTTACATTAAGGTGGCTCTCCAGCCCGACAGGCGGAGACGGACAGTTGTTCATGCTCTCATCTGGTCGTTTCACGCATCTGAATACACCGTCAAATTTCCATTGAGGGAATCATAATGAGCGAGACAGCTACTCACGAGTGCATCGTCTGTGACAGTGACCGGCCGCTTCGTCACGAGCGACAATCGACAGAATTCGATATCCGTGGCGAGGTTGTTGTTGTTGATTTGCCTGTGAAGGTGTGCGAAGAGTGCGGTACGATTGAGGAGGAAGAAGGTGTCGATCCAGCCAATATGGCTTTTGCGGAGTACCGAACGCGAAAGGGGTTACTCAGCCCCGAGCAGATTCGCAATCTCCGCAAACAGTATAGACTTAGCCAAAGGTCATTGGCAGTCTTGCTGGGCATGAGTGAGGCAACGGTCAACCGTTACGAGGGAGGGGGACTCCAAACTCCTGCCCACGATACTGCCATCCGGGCTTGCGAGAACGGGGATTTCGTCTGTAGCCTACTACAGCAGCATGGCGGGAAACTATCCAAGTGGCAACGAAAGCGGGTCAAGGCAGCTCTCGAAGGCCAAACACGCCCCCAGTCTAAACTTGCACGCGCATTGGAGCGGCTGGAGGCCCCGAAAGAGCCCAATGTACTAAACGGTTATCGCCACTTCGACAGGCTGCGTTACGCGGCATTGGTCGTTTGGCTTTGCCGGCAACTGCCGCTGGTGACGGCAACCAGCCTCAACAAGCTTCTCTTTTATGCCGACTTCTTGCACTTCAAGGCAGAATCTGTTTCCTTGACGGGGGCCGCTTATCGGCGAGTGCAGCACGGCCCTGTTCCTTCCGAATACGGCGATCTTCGCCAGTTCATGGAGTCGGAAGGGTTCGTGCGGACGAAGGAAGTCGAGTACCAGAACGGGCATACTGGAGAAGAATTCCATCCCGGACCTGAAGCGGGACAGTTGGGCGTCACTTTTTCAGCCCGAGAGGCAAAAACGCTTGATGCCGTGGCAAGCGCCCTTAAAGATTGCACACCCAGTGAAATCAGAAAACGTTCACACCAAGAAGCGGCATACTGCGAGACGGGGGACGGGGAATTGATCGCCTATGACAAGGCGGCGGAATTGTCTTTGTCAGTTCCCGGATAGACACCAAGACCGAATGGATATTCAAGCATATCTTCAGCAGCACTTCTTGGAGAAACGCATTGTCCTTGTCGGTAATGCGCCATTCACAGAAGACCGCTCAAGCTTGATCGACGGCTACGATGTGGTTGTGCGATTCAACCTATTCGACAACCCATCGTTCCAACGTGGCCAAACTGGCCGGAGAATACACTGCTGGTGCGTCAATCTCGGAACAGGCCGAAAGAAGAGACGCGATCGCGCAGAGCACGACCGACATTGTGACGTGGTCAAGGCGCTGAGCCCCCAGTGTATGGTGATAACTCCGTACGAGGAGGATCGCCGCCATCGACTGGCGGACGTGACGACATACTACCCACAACGAGACCTCACTGTCATTTCTCCAGATACCGCGATGCCGACAGGATTGCCGAAGCAACCCTCCGCAGGATACTACTTCGCACACAGGCTCTTCAGCTTGTCGATTCCAGTAGCCGTCATTGGTTTTACGGGAGAAACCAGCCAGCGGCATGACGGGCCGGAGGAGAATCGCCGACTTCGAGGCAATGCTTTGGTTACGTTCCACGAAACACCGTCAGCGTAGAGCACCGAACACGACACTGCGATCGCCGATAGATGCCATCCGACGCGGCGCCGGGCATCCGGGTCTACTGCGAGACGGACTTGTCTTGCGGCGATTCGACAACCGGGCTGGCGTGACGGTCACTCGGGGCATTCGGGCATGCCGTCAGGGGGAGCTATCGACGCCGCCTCGACCTTGTACCCATACTCGCTTAACGTTTCTGCAACGAGCTTCCTTTTGTACTTGAGCATTCGACACTCAACGGCGTGAGTGGACCATCCCCGGATGTACGAGGCAACCAGGGAGACGGCGAGAAGGGAGCCCCACAAAACCCAGTGACTACTGTCGAACAGTATCATCAGAAAGCACGCAACTGCTGTCATGACGACCATGCCGTTCTCGGCGTGGTCGATGTTCCGGCCTTCCACATCAGAGAAGACTCGCTTGTCCCTTCGCAGCAGCGAGTAGCAGATGAAAGCGCGAGGTAACAAGTACCCAACACTCAAGCCTTTGCTCTGGCACCCAGCTCTCAAGCCTATGAGCAGGCACCCAACGGGGCTCATCCGATTCTTGGGTTCCACCCAAACGTCGTGGAACACATAGAAGATAAGGCAGCCGATCGCGTGGTGGACTGGAATGACGACGCTACGGTGGACCGTGTAAACCATGGCTCCCACGATGACGACCCCCAGCCCAATCAGCGACCAATCCAACTCGAAGAGCTTGTCCCTGCTTGTTTTGTCGGCGAAGTGGACAAACGCCAAGAGAACGAGCAGGCCGGCATACGAATACCGGAGGAATCGCGACAGCCCTAGATTAAGGGATTTCACCAGATCGTCCGACATTTCTTGTCTCCTTTTCAGTAAGGTGGGGTGTTCGGTCTGTTGATTTCGCTAGTTCGCGAACTCTGAACAGTACTTCGCGTTCGGCGTCCAATTCTTGGAGCGATCGGAGCGTGGCGCCACTCGCATGGGGGTGTGGCTGTCTCCGGCCTGATACCAATACCAGTCAGGAACGACCTGGCTAGCAGGCCGCAAATCGCTGGGGGTTCAGACATTTTCGACGTGCTAGCAACGGATTGTTCTTAATATGAGCAGCCGGTTATTGCCGCGAACGCAATGCCCCAGGAACTTCGCCAGTTGACCCCCGGTAGCACGAAAATCACCGGCCACGCCAGCGGGTAGGCTGCCAGACGTCCCCGCTACTCATCCACCTCGAACTCTACCGGTGGGCAGAAGACCGAATACTTGTCGCCATCCGTTTCGACGATCAGGTTCCCTTGGACCGCCGTGTACAGTGCCCGGACCTTGTCGAGCGTGTCCACGTGCTCCAGCCCTCCTTCTCCGCCTTCGTTAGCCACTTCTTTTGTTCGCGTGGTGAAAGTGGCGCGACGTACTTGTGGTGTTTGGCAAGTTGCCAAACAGTATAAGAATGTGACAAACTGCCGTTTTCGTCCGTGTTCACACCTTGGTTTGAAGACGCGCAGTTTCGGCGATTTTTCACCTGGGCCGTTTGGCGTCGGGGGTGACTGGCCATCCTCTTCTTTGCCCGCTCCTTGAACACCTCGGTCGACTTGGAGGCTAAGCTCGCGGTAGGCGGTGAGGGTGGTTCGGTGAAAAAGGGTGTCGTTGTCGCCGTCACCCTTTTTGCCTGCTCATTCGTCGCAAGTACGTGCATAGCCGAGAGTTCCAACTTTCCAAAATTTGGAAAATCTCCGAAATGACTGCGCTGCTTCAGCTCTCACGCGGGCGTTACCCGGACTTGCCTGCCCACGTAGCTGGCGGGTATGCTGGCGGGCACACGCCTGTCATCCCGGGGACGACCATGCTCGAATCCCAGCCACCCAAACGCCGCTGGTATCACCCAACGCCGGACAGGTTCCTGGTTGTGTTGCTGCCTATCTTGGGGCTTCTCTTTCTGTCCGAGCGGTTCCGCTGGTTTGAGTTCAACGAGCACAAGAATTGGACGGTGCTGATTGCGGTGGCGGCGGTCTGTCTGGCGGTCCTGCTCTTGCTGCTTTGGCTCGGTGTCAGTCTCGTTTCTCGGCTGCGGTTCCAGTTTAGTGTCCGGTCGCTGCTGCTGTTCGTCGCAGTTGTCGCGGTTGTGTGTAGTTGGTTTTCCGTGAGGGTGCGGCAGGCTAGGAGGCAGAGGGAGGTGGTTGCGGCGATTGAGAAGGATGGCGGGCATGCATGGGGGATGTCCCATCTATTGTTAAAACTGCCGGTGGTCTCTTGGGAAGTTACGCTACC
>JABMRB010000805.1 GCA_013202865.1 Candidatus Nealsoniibacteriota bacterium
ACTTGGCCGAGGATTACGCCGCCGTGTACGCCATGGAGTGCGAACGAGACGGAATGGATCTAGAAACCGACCGCGAAAAGGTGTCAGGAACCTTTATCTGACTTCCGGGGCCTGCCGCGTCGACGCAGGATGTTCTTGAGGTCGTGCCGAACAACGCCGCGCGAGGCCCGGGTGACCACCGACCCTCTTGCGACTGCGTCACTCAGACAAGGGTGGCTCGGCCGGTTTTGCGGAGAACGCGCTGTGCTTGGTGACGGCTCAGTCGCAATATCCGTCCGGGTGGCGCAGCCACGGGAGGAACCTGCACGGCGTCCTCTCGTTGCCGCCCGGGTGATTTAGCCACGCGAAACGTCGAAGCTGCCAGAAAACCGCTTGTTGCTACCCAACCCCGACTCATTTTCCGGAATAGCGTGAGAGGTGGCAACGTGTATTGCGGAAAAGTGTCGGGCCACCCGCGAAGGCCTACCCGAGCCTTGCCACAACCTCCACTTCGATCACTCGTATTGCTGCTTTGAACAGTTCAGTAAATGCTTCCGCTGACGACAGCACTTCCTCAAGGTCCTTGAGGTGCAGCGGTACGTGTGCATGAGACAGTTCGTTTCGACCAGCGGTCACATGCACGTGCATTCCGCGTTTGCACAATGCACTAATCGAGTTGCCCTCATGTTGCGGCTCACAGTGCAGTGCAAACACCTCTCGCCTCATGTCCTCTCGCGGACCTTCGACAACAAACAGATGAAGCGCTGCTTGACGAAGCTCCCATGAATGTGCATTATCCTCGATCCATTTTTCTGAATAATGAGCCCATACATGGGAAACGCATGTTCGAATCAACCAATCGCGATATGGCCCTTCATCTCTGCGTTCCTGTGCTGCGATAACCGCGGTCCGCTTGGCCCCTGGGAGAAACACTAACTTTGTAGCGACCTCCCTTCGGCCTGCGCCTTGTGCCGGACGAATTGGCACCAACAATTCCCGAACTGTTGCAGCTCTTCTCTCAAGATGGTCAACAACAATTCCGCTCATCTGATAGATCGCCTGCCTATTGCGTCTGCATTGAAGTCTCGGGTAACGACGAGAGATCTACTCCATAGGCCTTTGCCACGAGTTCGTCGATCTCTTGGTCGACTTCCCGAGAGTCTACTGATATCGCTCTCTCTGAATGTTCAACGATAGCCGAAAGGAGCCGCGGATTGATGGCAGCTGGCTGTGGCATTTTGAAGTCACGAAGCGTCGCGGCCTCAAGCCTCGCGTATCCCCTGCTATACTTGTGCGATTGCATGGCAATCTGCCAGTGTCCTAACGACGAATTCAACACAGCCAGCAGATACCACAAGAGCTTCTTGTCGTTCGATTCGTGCGAAATAAACGGGGTCCTTGATACCACATATTCTCCGTCGAAATCGATGGCGAACTTCGGGAAGAGCATGAGGTGCGGTCCGACAATCTTGGGGCGGAGTATCCTGCTCGGAACGCGAGGCCGCTCTGGGCGCCACCATGGGAAGTCGCCGCGTTGAACAGACCGCCGTCCGGAGAGTTGGTCGTAATGCGATTCCAAATACTTCCACGTTTCCGGCGCACGTGTTCTGATCTCTTTTTCCGTTAGAAGTCGGTCACCTTCAAACGGGTAGAAGACGTAGGTCGCGACATTGTCCGGCACACGATAACGCTGCATCTCTCGGTCTCGCAAGAGCGGCGAGTATACTTCGCACTCAGCGGCCGGAACCGAGTGCCTGTCTCGGATGAATACACGGTCACAACCTGAATTAACGCCTTGTTCGACCCTGAAGAGCCCGTCCAGACGTGGCAGCGAAGAGAGTTGCTTTGACAGTTCATAGTCCTGAGGCGAGAGAATTCTCCACGCAGATTGCCCGAAGGCTTCCTGGTCAACGCGATGCACGGTGTAGAATGCGGTCGATTCTTGCCGCTCGTCGAGCGCTGCTTGAAGCGCGTGTCCGGCGTATCCGCTACACTTCGTCACGAATGCGGGCGGGTCGACGGCAATCGCTGGATCTCGTCGTTCGGCAATCAAGAGGATCGGGTAGGAACTCGCTCCCTCGAACACATTCAGCGCTGACAGATCCACCAAGTGGCGAATCCAAAACTCCTTTGCGAGTCGCTTACGAATCTGTTTGGCATTGTCGGCAATTAGAAATGCATGCGGAAGGACAAACAGAAGGAAACCACGTGGCGATAGTTGCTTCAGGGCAATCTGTATGAATGCCAGATAAAGGTCAGGGCGGCCTTTTACATCACCACCAAGAAACTCGCGAATCTTGGTGTGCCACTCGTGCGGAATACTCTCCCACCGAACAAACGGTGGGTTGGCGATGACTGCATCGTAGACACTATCTATCGAGGCGGGCTCCGTGAACTTCGCTATCGCATTCTGGCATTCGATCTGAAGTGGCCGAGACGGGAATCGTCCGGTAAGCACAAGGTGAAGCAGGCAAAGAGATAGCCGTGTGGCCTTGCAGGCGTTGGGTTCAATATCGATCCCATGAATGCTCGCAAACGCCTTGTCAGCCGTAGCGTCAAGGTCTCGAGTATTCATCGGATCACATTGTGCTTCCAGAAGAGTTCTGAGGAAGATCCCGGAACCGCAGGCCGGGTCGATTGCCCTGAGAGCCCGGAACTTTGGCGGAGTCGTGCTCTCGTGTAGAAACCGCGCGAAGAAACGTGCGATGTATTGAGGCGTGTAGACTTCGCCAAGGTCTTTCCTATCAGTCTCAGACACGGATTCCGTCGGCCCAAATAGTGTCTGTTGAATCACGTCGACAGGCCGAAGTATGCTGATGTATCTTTCGTAGATACGACTCAGTGCGTGCTTCGACATCAATGAGAAGTCGTAGGCGTACGGTGCAAACCGGTTCTCGTAGAAATCCGAGAGCAATTCCAACGCAGTCTCGGTGCCAAGCGAGTCAAAAACTCTCAGAGATGCGATGTCCAGCAGACCTTCAGGAGTGCTCTGGCCGGCCAGTTGCTCGAGGAATGACACAAGGAGTTTGTGAAGGGGGGTCTCTGGGTGTGCTTCAACAGCGTTCAGAAGCGTAGACGTCGAATTGCCGTTACGGTTTCTCCTGTCGTCCTCAAGCGCTCGGACGAAGAAAATGGTGTTGAATAACTCTGCGATCGGAGTCGTATCAGTCGCAAGGCCACATTCGGAGGCAAGAAGGCGGCGCCAGCGCGCGACCGTAGAGAGCAATGCGTCATCCAGGGCCGGAAGATTCGGGTTTGGGCGGCGCCCGACGACACGGTCGAAAGCCTCGGCTCGGAACGCATCTGAGTGTTCGCTTAGGCTAACGTACTCGACTTGGAGGGGCTTGGAACGGTTGTAGACACGAAGAAGTCCGTGCCTATCGGGCAATAGATGCCAATCGACAAGGTTGTTATACGAGAGCGAGATCAGAGCACGTTGCTGAAGGTAGCTGAGTTGCGAGAATGACGTGGCGCTGTGCAGGAAAGAGATTACGGCCGTGTGATCAAGACCGTGCTCAACAAGCAAGTGTCCAGAAGCAAAGGAAGTTGTGTCTCGGTAGCTGAGAATCTCGTCGCTAGGATGCCACCCATGGTGCCTCGCGAACGTACGCAACGCGGTCCGCCGATCCTCGTCCGGAAGGCCCATTTCGGTTAGGCGGAGTAGACTCGACAGTTCTACCATCCCTATATTCACTCTTAGATTGAACGTGTCACCCGACATCGGGTTTTCGGCACTTGAATTTCCCTTAGTATAGCAGGAATACGGTGCGACAGAAGACGACGATCATTTGGATTGGGTACTCCGCGAGCGGCCCCGCCGATTCTCCGGGGTGCGTTTTCCAATAGAGTGGGCTCTTTCGGAGAAACGTCGGGGTCGCCTCGGCAACAAGAGGATGGCGTCGGGCGTTCGGGGAATCGATCGTGCCTGCATCCGCAAACGGCAGATTTACGATCCCGCGCTATATGCCCGATCAATTTCACGCCAAACACCACCTTAATTCACGGCAAACACCACATTAGTTTGGGTGGCATGAACTTGACTTAGGGCAATCGAGAAGAATCGGGGCTCGGCGTAACCTGTTGAAGTGAAACGAGTTGGGACTACACACCAGCAGCCATCGTCGACGTAAGTGAGATTTCGCGTCTTTGCATAACGGCCGTTTTGGCCAATGTGCATAACTCGTTGTCCTGAAAGGAGTTACCGAAGAACCCGACTCAATTATCGACTTTCGCTTGATCGGCCG
>JABMRB010000806.1 GCA_013202865.1 Candidatus Nealsoniibacteriota bacterium
GAAGTCGCTTGCGCTTGTCATGCCGCGACTTCTTCTGTTTCTTGTGCTTGGGTTGCGGACGCTTTGAAGATCTGTTACGCTTGGCCATCCTTGGCTCTCCCGATGGGCTTGATGAAGTTTTCAATCACCAACCATCGCGGAGAGCCGCTTTCTTGCATAGAGCAATCTAGTTGATCAAAGCCTGAATTCGCCTAAAGGGCAGGATCAGACCAATGGCGGAGTATATCAAGGAAGTCCGCCTGGGGGGCTTTGCGCCGATCTTGTGCATGGAGGCTGCCGGTCATGACGTCTAGAGACCCATCGCTGTGGGTCCGGGTCGCTGCTCTTGTCCTTCTCTCGTGCGGAATCCTCTGCGGAAGTGCCCGGGCACAGTCCCACCAAGGCGTCTTCTACAACAACGACTTCAGCTATCTGGAAGGCCCCGATGCCGTAGACACTTATCTGGGCGACGCCTTCAAACGCCGCAACGTGGGGCCCTTGGTCACGGTGGACGGCGGCGGCGAGTATCGCATGCGCCACCAGAGCGGGCAGACGGCCAACCCCAACCGAACCAACGACCATCTGCTGCATCGCACGCGGCTCTACTTCAATGCGGAGGTAGACGGGTGGTTTCGGGCTTACGTTGAGGGGGTCGACGCGGTCAGCGATTTCGACGACGTTGCTCCGCTGCCGATCGACGAGAACCGATTCGACGCGCTGAACCTCTTCGGCGACGTGAAACTCTGGGACGGCACACGCGGCTCGATGGTGTTTCGTGCCGGCCGCCAGGAGATGCTCTACGGGGCCCAACGGCTGCTCTCGCCGCTGGACTGGTGGAACACGCGGCGAACCTTCGACGGGCTAACGGCGATGTGGCAAGGGGACGAATGGGACGTCGACGCCTGGTGGTCCCGGCCGGTCCCGTTCGGGCAACACGTCGTCGGCGGCGTAACCGATCACAACTTCGACGCTCCCGATCAGAACCAGGAGTTCTCCGGCGTTTGGGCCACCTGGAAGCGATACAAGAGTCACAAGTTCGACTTCTACTACCTCCGCCTGAACGAGTACGACCCGACCGTTAGCACGTTCGACTACAACACGCTTGGCTTCCGCTGGGACGGCAAAGGGAGTTGGCTGCTTTGGGAGATCGAGGCCGGGTGCCAGTTCGGCGATTTCTCCCCGGTCGACGCACCCGAACTGACCCATTCCGCCGGGTTCTATACCGTCGGCCTGGGCCACAAGTTCGACCTGCCCTTCGATCCGGCCCTATGGTTCTATTTCGATTATGCCTCGGGTGACGACAACCCGAACGACGGCACCAACCGAACGTTCAACCAACTCTTCCCGTTGGGACACAAGTACTTCGGCTTCATGGATTTCATTGCCCGGCAGAATATCGAAGACTGGAACGTCCGCCTGACGGCTACGCCGCACGAAAAGGTCAAGCTGCTGATGTGGTACCACGTCTTCCACCTGCAGTCGGCCTCCGACTCGCTGTACAACGCCGCCGGCGTGCCGATCCGTACGGACGCCACCGGAGCGTCGGGCAACGACGTCGGGCAGGAACTCGACTTCACCGCCACCTTCCTGCTGAAGCCGCGCTGCGACCTGCTGCTGGGCTATTCGCACTTCTTCTCCGGGCCGTTCCTGAACAAGACGGGCGGCGTCGCCGGCGAGGATTTTTATTACGGACAGTTCAGAGTGAGGTTCTAGTACTCGTGTAGGGTGCGTGAAACGCACCAATGGAACTTGCGTCCAAGGCTCTGCGGATCGGTGCGTGCGCACACCCTACGTGTCCCGAAAGGGCAGGCAGCACTCGATAGCCGAGGGCGGAAGCCCCCGGTAGAGAGCGAACTATCGCGGTACCCACTTGTCCACGTCCGGTCGGCGGGGCTGGGCGTCGAAGAATCGGGCGCCGCGGCCGATCCGGTTGTAGTCGCCGATGTCTTCGCCGGCACGCTCGGCAAGTTCCGTCAGGCGGGCAACCACCTCGGGGTGTTCACCGGCCACGTCGTGGCGCTCGCCGATGTCCGCATCCAAGTCGAAAAGCAGCGGCTTGGTGATCTCGAAGACGTCGCGCTGGTCGATGTGTCGGGCCCAGTTGGGCGTCCAGGGTGGATTGGCCGGCCGCGGTAGGTGCAGCTTCCATTTGCCCGAGCGGACGGCCTGCAAGTGCGTGTGCTGGTAGTAGTAGAACGCACCGGTCGGACTGGTCGCGTGCTCATGTCCGTGGATCAACGGCGCGACGTCGTGCCCATCGATTACGCGATCCCCGGGCACCTTCTCGCCGGCAAGCCGAGCGAGCGTCGGCAGCAGGTCCATCGTGGTGGCCGTCTCGCGGCAGACGGTTCCGGCGGGGACCCGGCCGGGGCCCCAGACGATGCAAGGCACGCGTAGCCCGCCCTCCCAGGTGGACGTTTTCGCACCCCGTAGCGGCGTAGCCGAGCCGCCCCGTTCGCCCTTGATTGCCCAGGGGCCGTTGTCGCTGGTGTAGATCACGTAGGTCTTCCGCTGAAGGCCAAGTTCGGTAACTGTGTCCAGGATTCGTCCGACGCTGAAATCGATTTCCTCGATCACGTCGCCGTAAAGGCCTCGCTTCGACTTGTCGCGGAACCGGTCCGAGGCACCCAGTCGCGTGTGCGGCATCGTGTGCGGAAGGTAGACGAAGAACGGCCTGTCGCGGTTGGCCCGTATGAACGCAATCGCCTCGTCGGTATACCGCTCGGTCAGCGTGTTCATGTCGGCCGACTTCTCGATCACCCGGTCGTTGCGCA
>JABMRB010000807.1 GCA_013202865.1 Candidatus Nealsoniibacteriota bacterium
CGGGACGCCTGTGCCACTACCCACTATCCACTACCCACCATCCCCTACTTCGCCCCAAACCAGACCGGGCTGCTCCAGGCGATCTCTTCGTCTTTTTGGATCACGCGGACGTAGTAGTAGCTGCGGCCGGCCAGTGGGACGCGGTCGACGAACGTTAGCTCGGCTTCGCGCGATTCGGGGCTGTGGGTGTAGACGAAGCGGTTGTTGCGGCAGACCTCGACGCGCTCGATCTCGCCCGGGCAGCGGGTGTGGATGACCACTTCGACCGATTTGCCGGCCGGCGCGGTTACCTTCTCGCCCATCAGATGGCCGTCGACGCATACGTCGAGGAAGATCTTCGCGGCCGTCGTGCCGTAGCAATGGCGCTGCCGGATGGCACGTTGCCGGTGTCGGCAAGCTGGTGCGGGATTTGCACGAAGTTGGCGTTGAGCTTACGTAGCTCCTCCCACAGCTCGGCCGGCGTGCGGCGGTCGCGGGCGTTGAACCACTTGGGGAAATAGGCGTCGGCGAAGATTAGATTGCGGTGTCCGTAGAAACCGTAGGGATGCTCCTCGCTGTACTCCTCGAACGTCGAGGTCCATTCTTCGCCGAGGAACGTAAGGAACCGGTCCGGGTCGTCGTTCGTCCGGGCCGTCTTGGCGAGGTGGCCCCATACGTACGGATTGATGTTGTAGCCGTGATCGGTCACGCAGGCGAAATCGTGCCGGGCAATGTCACGCATGTGCTGGTAGCTCTCGTCGACCGATTGATCGCCCAACCGATTGCAGACCGACACCTCCGAATGCTCGTGCAGATCGCCGAAGTAGAGTTTTAGTCTCTTTCCCTTGTAATCGATTGCCGGCGTGGGGGTATCTTCGCCCCGCAGGACGCGAAGCTGGGCCGGCTCGAACGGCTCGGCCGACTCGACCAACCGCTCCAACTCCAGGCCTGTGTCCATGGGCATCGCGGCGGCGTCGATGGCTGCCAGGTAGATGTTGCTGGTGGCGGCGGCCATCTGGTCCAAGTCGGTCCACGAGTTGGGCGCGTTGTCGCCCTGCATTGCAACCAGCACGCGGCCGTCGTACACAGCCAGACTCGGCGTGCGGTCCATGCCCTTGAGCAGGGAGACGGGCGAGGCCTGCTGCCAACGTCCGCCGGCGAAGCAGGTGACGAACGTATCCCAGCCGGACCGCGGCAGCCGGGGCCGCAGCATCGCCAGCCAGAGCCGCCCGCTGGAGTCGAATGCCGGCGCGGCGCCCTCGCATCGGCCGGTCAACGTTGCAGGTCCCGTGCCGGTCTTGGGTGCCATCAGTCCCTGCGGCGTTACCTTCGCAACGATCAGTTGCCGCCGGTTGGTACGCCCGATGTTGTATCGCTCGGTTTGGGCGTGTTCGTAAACGAGCCAGAGTTCGTCGCCGCGGGTGAATAGCACCGGGTGGCGATCGATCGACGCCGCGACCGTCAATCGCGCCGCCGTGCCCCATGCACCGTCGCTGCTTCTTCGCCGCAAGTAGACGTCGTAGTTGTGCTTGCGAAAACTGTGCCATGCGACGCACACTTCGCCGCTTTGCAGCACGCCCAGCGACGGGTTGTAGCACGACGCGTCCGGGCGGCTGACCGGCTGCGGCTCGGAGACCTTGCCGTCGCGCATCGAAGCGGCGTAGATCTGACGCGACCCGTTGCGATTCGATTCCCACGCGACGTGCAACGTGTCGCCATGCCACGCGGCCGACGGTTTGACGTCCACGCCCGGGTCGGACGTAACGGCCACGGGTGTTTGCGGCCCGTCGGGCCCGCAGGCGACGGCGTAAACGTCCCAGTTCTTATCTTTCTCGGCCGCGTAGACCACCACAACCTTCTCGCCCGCCGCCACCGTGCGAATGCCGGCGACGTAGGTCCCCTTGCCGCCGAGCACCTGCCAAGCGCCTTGCGGCACGAAGCTCTTGCCCTGCGACCACAGCCGCGTCA
Organism: Candidatus Nealsoniibacteriota bacterium; assembly: GCA_013202865.1. GTDB lineage: Bacteria > Planctomycetota > Planctomycetia > Pirellulales > Thermoguttaceae > JABMRB01. The sequence continues at coordinate 1,948 of JABMRB010000807.1, forward strand.
CTTGTAACGAATCGTTGCCTTCGCGGAAGCTGTTGTAGGCCACGTAGACCGACCCGTTGGCCGCAACGGCCATGGCCGGCTCGTCGTTGAAGCCGACGTCGTTGGAAACCGACACGACCGCGGGCATTTGCGTTTCGTAGAGTGCGACGTCGTCGATCCACATCCGCCCGGCCGGGTCGTTGTGCGAGGAGGGGGCGATGATTTCCAGCCGCAGTCCGCCCGTGCTTTGGACCGAAACGGTCGTCGTGTATCGCGTCCAGCCGATCAGCCCGTCCTCGAACCCGCCGTTGGTGATCAGGTTGACCGTTTCGGCAGCCCGGGCGGTCGTGCTCGGCGTCAAAGCGGTCGCAAATAGTCCGACAAGGACGATCGTGATTGTTGCGTGTTTTTGCATGGGCGGCGAGTCCCGTTGTGGCAAGGGTCGTGGTTGATCGATATGTACGATGGGCCTCCGAGCCCGTCGAATCCACGGTTCTGTGACTTTCTCGACGGGCTCGGAGGCCCATCGTACATGCTGCCATTTTCCACTCCACGTTCACAGTCTTTGTAGGATAGCCCCAACGCCCACATCCTGCAAGTTTTGCCGGCGGTTATCGTGGACGGTCGCTGCCGGAAACGGGCCGCAACGGACTGCTGCCCAGCGCGAACTTCTTTCGCCCGGCGGACGACGCGAAATCGATTGTTGCCTTGCGGCCTTCCCCCGCCCCGCTCAGTGCGACGATCCGACCCAAGCCGTGTTTGGGATGGCGTACCAACATCCCCTGGTGGAACTCGTCGGGCGCGATCGCCGGCGAAGGCGCGCCGCCGTTGGCCAACTCCGCCGCGGTGGTCAGCCGAGTCGCCACGACGTCGCGTTGCGGTTGTGCCGCCGACGGACGCGACAGCACCGGCTCGATGTACGCCGGCTCGGCCACGAGATACTCGTTGCCGATGGGTGCCTCCAGGTCCATCTCGTCGCGCGGCATTTCCATCAAGAAATGACTCGGCACGGTCATGGCGCGCTTGCCTCGGAAGTCGCGATACCGGGCCATGCTCAACTGCAATTCTTCCTGGGCGCGGGTGATCCCGACGAACGTCAGCCGCCGCTCCTCCTCGAGTTGCATGGCGTCCTGCCGGCTCCGTTCGTGCGGCAACAGGCCCTCTTCGACGGCCACCAGGTAGACGACCGGGAACTCCAACCCCTTCGATGCGTGCAGCGTCATCAACGTCACCCGGTCGACCTCGCCCTCCCAGCCGTCCGTGTCGTTGACAGGCTCGATTCCTCCAGAAATGCCTCCACGCGACCGTCGGCCTCGTGATGTTCGTCGAAATCGCGGGCGACGGTCAACAACTCTTCGATATTGGCCAGGCGCTCCTGGTCTTCTTCGGCATCGCTGTCGCGTAACTGCTTCTGGTAGCCGGTCTCGCTGAGCACCAGCCCGAGGATCTCCTCGATCGGTCCGTCGGCAGCAGACGCCAATCGGTCGAACAGCGCCACGAACTTGAGCACGAGACCCGCGCTGCGGCCGTTGACCTGAGGGACGTCGCGAGCCTGCCGGGCGGCCTCCAGTAGGCTGATTCCGCTGCGCGTGGCGTGGTCGGCCAGCCGCTGGATGGTCGTTTTGCCGATCCCCCGTCGCGGCGTGTTGATCACGCGAAGCAACGCCACCTCGTCGTGCGGATTGTTCAGCAGGTGCAGATAGGCCAGTACGTCCTTGATCTCCTTGCGCTGAAAGAACTCCAGGCCGTTGACCATCTGGTAAGGGACACCTAAGTCCCGCATCGCAAACTCCAGCGATCGCGACAACGCGTTGATCCGATAGAAGATGGCGAAATCGCGCGGGCGGCGGCGACCGGAGTGGATCTCGGCGGCGATCTGCGCGGCGATCTGCTCGGCTTCGTCTTTGTGCGTGGGGTAGGTGACCAGGCGGACCGGGCGGCCGTTGCCGTTCTCGGTGAAGAGATCCTTCTGCTTGCGATGGACGTTATGGGCGATCAGTTCGGACGCTACCCGGAGGATCCGCTTCGTGCTGCGGTAGTTCTGCTCGAGCCGGACGACTTGGACGCTGGGAAAATCCTTCTCGAAGTCGAGGATGTTCTTCAGGTTCGCACCCCGCCACCCGTAGATCGACTGGTCGGGATCGCCGGTCACCGCCAGGTTCGGATGGTCGACCGACAGCGCCCGAACGATCACGTACTGGGCCAGGTTTGTATCCTGGTATTCGTCGACCATGATGAACCGGTATCGCTGATCGAGGCTCGCCCGGACTTCGGGGTTCTCGCGCAGCAAGGTGGCCACGTGGAGCAGCAGGTCGTCGAAATCGGCGGCGTTGCATCTTCTGAGTTGGGCCTGGTAAGCTGGGTAAACTTTTCTGGTGACCTCTCCGACCAAACCGCGGGAATTCGGCTGGTACTGCTGGGGGGAGATCAGGTTGTTCTTTGCCCAGCTTATCGCCTTGGCGATGGCGTCCGGTGAGAGGCCGGCCATGTCGACCTTCATCCCCTCAAGCGTGCGGCGCAGCGCCCGGCGAGAATCTCCGGTGTCGTATACCGTGTAGTTCTCCTCGATCCCCACAAATCGCGCATATTTCCGCAGCAACCTGGCACAGAAACGGTGAAACGTCCCCAGCCAAACGGCCTGTTGGCCGGCGAGGCGTTCGACTCGGTTGCGCATCTCCTCGGCCGCCTTGTTGGTGAAGGTCATGGCAAGAATCTGGTGGGCTGGCACCCCCTGCTTCAGCAACCAAGCGATGCGATGAGTAACGACGCGTGTTTTGCCGCTGCCGGGACCGGCCAGAATCAACAGCGGCCCATGCAAGTGGGTGACCGCGTCACGTTGGCAGTCGGTAAGACCTTCGAGAAGCTGATCCAACGTAGAATCCTTTCTGGCGGTGATAGAGGATGCGTTGCCGCTAGTATACGAGTAATTCCACCGACCGCGAGTCCCCTCGTTCGAGCGGCGGGTGCCATTACGTCGCTGGATTCGCAAGAATGCGGGCAATTCGCTCGGATTCTTTCTGGAAATGGTAGTCAGGCACTGCGAAACCGCTATACTGCTATACTTCTGAGAATTATCGTTGCCTAATCACTAAGTTCGCCTCATCTTGCCAAACAATTGGGAGGGACCCCATGGGAACTCGGATTCCGCTCAGGACTACCGAAACGGAAGCCAGAGACATGGCCGAGAAGCTCGAAATGAGCACGGCCGAAATCGGCCTATCGGTCCGCACCACCAACTGCCTCGAAGAGAGAGGGATTTTCACGGTCAACGATCTGTTGCACTGCACCCGGGAGGATCTGTTGGCGATCTCGAATTTCGGCGAGAAGACACTCGAAGAGGTGTACAAGGCCCTGGAGGGAATCGGGTTTTACCGCAAATCTGCGGACGAGCCGGAAGCGCCGACTACGATTAGGCGGCCCAGGTAGGTTCTCGCGAGAACCGCACGATCACTTATTTACGACACTTATCTTACGCGGCGGCGGCTTGGCGCCGACGGCCGCGTCGGCTGTTGCGCCCGCACCGTGCAACGGAGACGTCGCCTTGGCTCGCACGTTCCGATTCTACGAGAAGAAACGAGGGCACCGGCGGACCGGGTCGAAGACCTTTGCCAGCGCCGGCGAGGCCGCTTTCTTCGCGGCGATGCTCCTGTTGGGATGCGTCGGCGCCGTGCTGTTCGTCCAGTTCCTGGTCGTGCCCGAGTGGCGCGTCAACCACGAATTCCGCACGCACGAGTGCCGTGTGCTCGATAGCCGGGTCAAGGAGAAGGAGGACGAGGACGGCACGTTGTACCGCGGCGAAGTATTGATCGAGTACAAGATCGACGGCAAGACCTACAAACGCTGGACCTACGACCTTGCGACCACACACGACACCGCCGATTCGTACACCAGCCGCAAGGAAGACGCCGCGGAGCGGGTCGCCGACGTCAAGGTGGATCCCAAGGCCCCCCGGGATTGCTGGTACGATCCTGCCGAGCCGGGTATCGTGGTCCTGGTGCGGGGCTATAGCTGGTGGCTTTGGCTGGTCGGGCTGGTTCCCATTTCGTTCATCGTCATCGGTGTCGGCGGGGTCGTCTACACGCTGCTGCACTGGGGCAAATCCACCGAACGCCGCTCGGCGATCACGCAGCGGGTCCGGCAGCGGGATCCGTTCGACGCCAACGGCAAAACCCGCGCGGAATATCCCAACGTTCCGACCGGTGCCGAGGTGACCAACAGCCCCGGTACGAAGCTGAAGTTCCGGTTGCCGATCGGCCAATCGCCCGGCTGGAAACTGTTCACCTTGGCGATGGTTTGCCTGATTTGGAACGGCGTGGTCTCCGTATTCGTGGCCATGGCCGTCAGCGAGTACCTGGCCGGCAACTTCTCGTGGCTGACCACGGCGTTCGTGATTCCGTTCGCCCTGGCGGGGATCGGCCTGATCGTCGTTTCCTTCCGGCAGTTGCTGGTAACCACCGGCGTCGGCCCCACGACCGTCGAGATCTCCGACCACCCGTTGCATCCGGGCCAGCGCTGCCGCGTGCTGGTTTCCCAATCGGGCCGGCTGAAGTTCAACTCGTTGAAGGTGATGCTGGTCTGCGAGGAGGAAGCCACCTATCGCCAGGGCACCAACACGCGGACCGAAGCCTGGGAGGTCCACCGCCAGGAAGTCTCCCACCACGAGCGTTTCGAGGTCAAACGCGGGTTGCCTTTTGTGGACGAGTGCGATCTGGCGATGCCGGCCGGGGCGATGCATTCGTTCAAGGCCGAGCACAATGAAATCAAATGGAAGGTCGTCGTCCAAGGTGACGCCGACGGCTGGCCCGACTACGAACGCTCCTTTCCCGTGGTGGTCCGTCCCCGCAGCGGAGAGACGCGCCGATGAGCGACCCGGCGATTACGATCCGATTCGACGGCAACGGCCGGGCCTACCAGCCGGGGGAAACGCTCGCCGGTGGGTATCGCTTCGAGTCGATCGACCCGTCCGAGATCAAGGCGATCGAGGTCTCCGTGCTGTGGCTCAGCGAAGGCAAGGGGGACGAAGACCTCGCCGTCCACGAGTTCCATCGTTACAACGGCGACACGGGCGAGCCGCTCGACGCAGCCCGGCCCCGACGTTTCAGCACCGTCTTGCCCCAAAGCCCGTTGAGCTACGAAGGCGTGATCGTCAAGCTTCACTGGTGCGTGCGGATTCGGGTGTTCTTGCACAGCGGCCGCGAGGTCGTCGGGCAGCGGACGTTTCAATTGGGTAACGTCCCGGCAACCAAGGTCCGGCCGTTCGTCGAGGAGATGGCGTGAACCAGCCATCCCGGTCGGTCGCCGCGGAAAACCCCTTCTCGGCAAGCCGCCTGCGCCCCGGGGCAATGCCCTATCTGTTCGCCGAAGGAGAAGACGCCCGGCAATTTGTCGAGCGGCTTCGCGACCTCGGCTGGTGGGCAGCGATCGTCGGGCCCCACGGGTCCGGCAAGTCGGCGTTGCTGGCTGCGTTGGTGCCACAGATCGAGAAGGTCCCACGGCAGGTCGTGCTCGTCGAATTGCACGACGGCCAACGTCGCATGCCGTTGGATCTCGCCCGCGAGTTGCCCGGCGACACGGCCGGCGTGCTGGTGGTCGACGGTTTCGAGCAGCTCGGTTTTTTCAGCCGGTTTCGCGTGAAGCGGATCTGTCGCCGCCGCCGATGGGGTCTGTTGGTGACGGCCCACGAGCCGGTCGGCCTGGCCCCGTTGTGTCGAACCGACGTGGATCTGGACGTCGCACAGCGAATCGTCCAACGGTTGCAACGCGGATATCCCCCGCTGGTCACCGCGGAGGACGTGGCCGAGCGGTTTTCGCGGCAGGCGGGCAACGTCCGCGAGGTGTTGTTCGATCTCTATGACCTTTACGAGCGGCGGCGGTAAAAGCCCGTCGATTGCATCGATGGGATCCCCCGGATGCAATCCGGGGGCTTTTTTTGGAAGAGATGGCGTCCCCCATTCTGCGGCAATGGGGGACTTGGATCGGTTGGCGCCTTGCCGGCTGCCGGTATACTCAAATGTGGATTCTGGACCGAACTTGGAGGACGCTGCGATGTGGATTACGTACGAACCATGAACAACACCGACGTCGCCGCCGTCTTCGGGCAGGTTGCCGACCTGCTGGAATTCCAGGGCACCAATCCGTTTCGGATTCGGGCGTATCGCAACGCGTCCCGACGAATCCACGACCTGCCGCAGTCGTTGGCCGATATTATCGCCGACCCGGACCGCAAGCTGACCGACGTCGAGGGCATCGGCAAGGACCTGGCCGAGAAGATCACCACGCTGGTCGAAACCGGCACGTTGCCGATGCTCGACGAACTGTTGGCCGAGATCCCCGAGAGCGTGCTGGCCATCCTCCGCGTGCCGGGGCTGGGGCCGAAACGGGCGGCCGTGCTCTACCGGGAACTCAGCGTCGCCACGCTCGATCAGCTTCGCGAGGCGTGCGAGACGCAGAAGGTCCGCGCCCTGAAGGGTTTTGGGGCCAAGACCGAGGCGACGATCCTCAAGGGCCTGGAGATCGCCGGCGAGGCCGACCGGCGAATCCTTTGGGTCGAGGCCAACGGTCACGCCCTGGCCATCCTCGGGCACCTGCAATCGTGCCCGGCCTTGGAGCGGCTCGAAGTGGCCGGCAGCTTCCGCCGCGGCAAGGAGACCGTCGGCGATCTCGACTTCCTCGCCGTAGCGGCCGACTCCGGCGAGGTGATGGACCAGCTTCAGAGCTACGCCGACGTGGCCGACGTGCTGTTGCGGGGCGATACGAAGATGTCGATTCGGCTGCGCACCGGCTTGCAGGTCGATCTTCGCGTTGTGCCCGACGAATCGTTCGGCGCGGCCCTGCAATACTTCACCGGCTCGCAGGCTCACAACGTCGCGCTGCGGAGTATGGCCAAGGGGCGCGGGCTGAAGATCAACGAGTACGGCGTCTTCCGCGGCCAGCAGCAGATCGCCGGTCGCACGGAAGAGGAGGTCTACGCCACGCTGGACCTGCCCTGCTTCCCGCACGAGCTGCGCGAG
>JABMRB010000808.1 GCA_013202865.1 Candidatus Nealsoniibacteriota bacterium
CCACAACCTTGGAGACCTCCCTGAGCCAGAATTCACCCACGAATTCTGCTGAAGAGGCTTAACTACCTTGAAGGACGGTTTCGCTCAACCCCCCTGGGACGAGCCCTTATTCAAATGGATCCCTACCACGATAAGCCAAACAGGGGCTGGAACGAGCCGAAAGGTTGGGCTAAGAAGCACAGCCTCGCCGACCAAATGTTGCTCGTGCTGCTCGACGAGATGAATCTGGCCAGGATCGAATACTACTTCAGTGAGTTCCTCAGCCGCCTGGAAACGCGCCGCGGCATCAATCTAGATAAGGCCGAGGATCGGCGGAAGGCGGAGATTGGCCTCGACATCGGTTCCTCCAGTGACGGCAACTCGATTATGCAGCTGTTTGTTGGAACCAATGTGTTGTTCGTGGGCACGATGAACGAGGATGAAACGACGCAAGCTCTCTCTGACAAGGTCGTCGACCGCGCCAACGTACTGCGATTTGGGAGGCCGCGAAATCTGCGGCGTGAAGGTGGAAGCAATGGACAGCCGCTCGCCATTTCCGACGATCGGCTGTCACATAAGACATGGATAGACTGGTGCAATCACGAATTGTCGAGCGATGCTTCTCAAACCGTCGACGACTGGATTGCCCGGCTTAACGAAGCCATGACCACGATTCGGAGGCCGTTTGCTCACCGTACTAGCCAAGCCATTCGCAACTACGTTGCCAACTACCCGGGACTTGGCGAAGACGATACGGCACTGCGTCATGCCATGTCCGATCAATTGGAGCAGAAGATATTTCCGAAGTTTCGGGGTCTGGATCCGAGCGAGCCGAATGTTCAAAGGGCACTCGATACGCTACGAAACATACTTTCGGACCTACAGGATGAACAACTGATCGAGGCAATCAATGAATCACGCAGGGAACACCAGTTCGTCTGGATGGGTGTTGACCGTTTCAAGGACGAGGTGGAAGCATGAGTAGCGGCACTCTGGCCAAGACGCGATACGGCCCCTATCGTTGGTCGTTTGCGGCCAACGATGAAGCGACTCTTGCCGGTGGCCGTCCATGCATTGCCGTGTCCGATGATATTGAAGAGATACTCGTCGACGTGTGTGAAGCGTCGCTGCCAATAGTCGGACAATGGCGAGACGATGAGGGAGATGGTTGGTGCAAGTTCGAACTGCCGGCCTCGCGAGCCGATGCCGAAGACGATCTTTCTGCCGAAGCGATGCATTTGACAATGCTCGCCTCACAGAGCGACACCTGGAGCGAGAGCATATCCGTTCCTGGAGACCTCCTTCCGATTCATGCCCTTCAGGAAGACAGAGAATCCGACACTTCTGCGGACGGCGACGGGAGGCTTTCTGGTGGGGATGCCGTCGGCGAACATCACGATGATCTCCTGAGACGATCCCGTGGTGCCCAAGCCCTCATTGATAACTGAGGTGCCCTACGGATGGTGGACACGGGACGACCAAGTTTATGCTGCGTGGGTGAGGCGTTGCGACTCGAAGTTATTAGGGCTGAGATACCCCAACGTAGCGTGTCGACGCTTGCTATTGTAAAACATCTCGATGTAGAAGTAAATGCTCCGCTTCGCCTCCTCCCGGGTGCGATAGCGGTAACGGCCAGACCATTCGTTCTTCAGCTTGCCGAAGAAACTTTCGGCGGGAGCGTTGTCCCAACAGTTGCCCTTGCGGCTCATGCTTTGTGTGACGTTGAGGAAGTCCAAGCGATCGCGGAACGTGTTGGCCGCATACTGACTGCCACGGTCGCTGTGAAAGAGGAGATCGCCCGTCGGTCGACGATGCGCGATGGCCATATTGAAGGCTTTCATGACGATGCCGGCTCGCATGTGGTCGTCCATCGACCAGCCGACGACCTTGCGAGAGAACAAGTCGATCACCACGGTCAGGTAGAGCCAGCCTTCGTCGGTGCGGATGTAGGTGATGTCGGAAACCCACTTCTCGTTCGGCCGCGTGGCCGTGAAATCGCGATTCTAAGGCGTCAATTAGATCTCCCGTCTCAGCGTCAATTAGAACGACTGGGGGAGGGGCCATCGCAGCAACACTCGCCCCACGAAAACAGGTTGGTCAGGGCAGGCGGAACGTCGCGTTGACCTCGGCGCGGAACGCGATCGATCGAGGATCGGACGCGGCCGATTCGTCGGCGTGGGGACTCGGATCCGGGCCGGCATAAGCGGAATTGCCCGCAACCGGGTAGGCATGGGCACCATGGCCCGGACTGACGCGACGTTGGAACTGACCGTCCAGCGACAACAACGGCCCGAGACCTCTGCCTGCTGCGCTGGCCATCTCTTCGGCCTCGGCCTCGGCCTTGGCGAAGGCACGGGCCAAGGCTGCCTTACGTTGTTCGGGCGAGACCCGTGCGACGAAGTGAAACTGCAAACCGTCCTGCGTGGCCTGCGGCCGCGCGTACGGATCGTAGACGACCGCCGGTCCGACCATCGGCGGCGGTAACGTCGTCTCGTAGGCGGAGGGCCGCACGGACGCCTCTTCCAGGATCTCTTGTTCCTCGGGCGTGAGCTGGTCGGGCTGCCTGGTGCCGGCAAGATCGGCCGTGGCGATCTTCTTTTTTGGTTCTTCAGGGATTTTAGTGGGTGATTAGTAGTTTTTGAGCGTTTGATGGGCGAGAATGTCGTCCATGAACAAACTCACGAAACACTACAGCCTGTTGTTAGGTTTGGATGCTGCCTGGGAAG
>JABMRB010000809.1 GCA_013202865.1 Candidatus Nealsoniibacteriota bacterium
GAACTACTTCAGCCTGGGCCCCGTGAGCAAGGCCTATCAGGCCGTCAACGCCCACGTCTGCCTTCGGCTCCGCCGGTGGTTGTGTGAGAAGCATAAAGTACCGGGTCGGGGTACGTCACGTTATCCCGACGCTTACCTGTACGAGAAGCTGGGCCTGGCCCCGCTTCGCAGGCGACGACGCAACTTCTCGTGGGCGAACGCATGAAATCCTTGTCCGAAAGCCGGATGCGGGAGATCCGCACGTCCGGTTTGATGAGCGGGAGGTGGAAACGGAGCATGGTGAGGATATTGAGGCACCGGCAGACGAAAGGGCCGGAAACAGATAGGCCGCACCTAAACCACCGCGCCACCTTTCGACTCTACGCGAGTCAGCCGAATAGCATAGCACAGTCGTCTGCGCAAAAATCATCGGTGCCACCCAGAACGGCCGTGCCACCCGCGTCCGGAACCGCGGCCGCCATGCGATTTTCGGCGGGGCTTGCGATTTGTGGAGGATCGGCTAAGTTGGTCTTTGAGGCAGATGGGACCCCTTCCACACGCACGGCTCGATCAGGAGATAATCACCATGGGTGGCATGTTTGGCGTTGCTGCGAAAGAGGACTGCGTTGCCGATCTGTTCTACGGCACCGACTACCACAGCCACCTCGGAACCGTCCGCGGCGGAATGGCCGTGAAAAACGGGCACGGGTTTACCCGGTTTATCAAGGACATCACGAACTCGCAGTTCCGCAGCAAGTTCGAGGACGATCTCGGCAAGATGCACGGCTCGATCGGCATCGGCGTGATTAGCGACTACGAAGACCAGCCGCTGATTATCGGCTCGCACCTGGGGGCCTACGCCCTGGTTACCGTCGGCCGGATCCACAATCTGGACGAGTTGGCCGCCGAAGCCTACCGCCAACGGGCGACGCACTTCTCCGAAATGAGCGGCGAGGAGATCAACCCCACCGAACTGGTCGCCACACTGATCAACCAGGAAGAATCGTTCGAGGAAGGCATCCAACGTGCCCTGCAATTGATCGAAGGTTCCTGCTCGCTGTTGCTGTTGACCGACGGCTGCATCTACGCCGCCCGCGACCGGCTCGGTCGCACGCCCGTGGTTATCGGGCGAAAAGAGGGCGCTTGGGCCGCCTCGATGGAGACTTGCGCCTTGCCGAACCTCGACTACGAGGTGGAGCGTTACCTGGGCCCGGGTGAAATCGTGCGGCTGACCGCCGACGGCGTGGAAACTCTGCTGCCGCCGGGCGAACAGATGCAGATCTGCTCGTTTCTCTGGGTCTACTACGGCTATCCGGCCTCGCACTACGAGGATATCAACGTCGAGGAAGTCCGATATCGTTGCGGGGCGGCGCTGGCCAAGGCCGACGACCTCGAGATCGACCTGGTCGCGGGCGTTCCCGACTCGGGGACCGGTCACGCCATCGGCTACGCCAACGAGGCCGGTGTACCCTACGGGCGGCCGTTCGTGAAGTACACGCCCACCTGGCCGCGGAGCTTCATGCCGCAGGACCAGCGGGTGCGGGAACTTGTGGCCCGGATGAAACTGATTCCGATCCGGGAGTTGATCCGGGGCCGGCGGATGCTGTTCTGCGAAGACTCGATCGTTCGCGGTACGCAACTGAAGGACACGATCCAGCGGCTCTACGACTACGGTGCGAAAGAGGTCCACATGCGGCCCGCCTGTCCTCCGCTGGTCCACGGCTGCAAGTTCCTGAACTTCTCCCGGTCGAAGTCCGTTTTCGATCTGGCCGGCCGCCGAGCGGTCAAGGAGCTTGGAGAGAGCGAGGAGCAACTCGACCAGTACGCCGACGCCTCCACCGATCGCCACGCCGCCATGGTCGACCGCATTCGGCAACGCCTCGGGTTGACCACATTGAGGTATCAACGGCTTGACGACCTGGTCGCGGCCATCGGTCTGCCCAAGGAGAAACTCTGCACCTACTGTTGGGACGGAGCAGAGCTTTGCACGTCGTGCCCGGCCCACGCGGCCAGAAAGCAGGAAACGCCGGTCCAGCCTAAGTGAGGCTGCCGTTTACCTGCGTTACTTCTGCCGTGGCTGGCGGTAGCAGACCACGTGCTGACGCACGGTATTCGCGTGGAATACCAACTCGCCATCGGTTCCGGCGCCCGGCACGTCGATGACGCGGACCACAGAGGACCATTGGTCGGCGTCGGGCACCAACTCCGGGAGTCGATTCGGCGAGTCTTCCAGGAATGCGGAATTGAGCGTATTACCGTCTCGTTCCGGGAAGAGGGCGAGGTAGAGAATGTCGGCCTCGACCATCTCGTTGAAGAAATGGGTTCCCAGCGAAACGTCCGGCACGAGGTTTTCGTGCATCACCACGATTTCGGCGAGGATGGAAACGTTGCTGATCTCGCTGAACGCGACCGGGACACCCAAGGACGGCATGGAAGTTCCCCATCGGCCCGGCCCGACAAGCATGATCGTCTCCTGCCGTTGCGATTCTTCGAGACGAGCCAGTTTCCCCACGAGTCGTGCCACCGAGTACCGGTCTCGCAGCGGTAGGTGTCCGTAGACCGCGGGAACGACGTAAATAATTCTGTCCACGTTGCACACGCGGCTGTGTCCGATGACTGCACCGCGCGTTTGAAGTACGAGATCATCGGGGTCGATTTGCGTGGGAGGATCGGTGATCGTGCCCTCGGTCTTCACCTGCAAAGGCCGGCACTGGACCAGATTGATCCGGAACGTCTTGTCGCGGCGGAAGTTGGTCGTGAATTCGACGTCGACCGGGCAACCGTAGGCGTCCTGAATCTGTCCGAGCATCCGGCGCATCGTGGCAACGTAGTCGGTCTCCTTGAACAGGTCGTCGAAAGTAAGCATCCAAGGAAACGGTTCCGGGGAGCTTTCGTTTGTCCGCGAAGACGGCACCCGCTCGTCGCGCGAGGCGAACGTTTCTATCGGCAGGTCGGGGCTCTGGCGAGCCACGTCCTCGAAATCCCGCGTAACGAGCTGGTTGGCCTGCAAGTCGAGGACGTCCACGCGCCGTTGCGTATACCGGAGCACCTCGTCACGGTTGGCCATCGGTCGCCGCTGGGGGGCGTTCAACGCCACCACCTGCGGATAATCGTCGTCGACGCGGTCGACGGCCCGCGTACCGAGTCCGAATACGAGCCGCAGGACGCCTGCCTTCGGATCGATCTTGTCGCTCCAGGCGTAAGGATTGTACGAGAATCCGACCCCGGCAAGGTGTGGGAAGAACAACTTGTCGTGTACCGTGCCCGACACCCGCTGAACGAGCAATGCCATTTGTTCGTCTCGGGCGAGCATTTTGCGCCGTTGGCGATACATCAGGGCGTCCTCACTCATCACGCTGGCATAGATGGTCCGCACGGCCGAGGTGAAATCCTCCAATCGCTGTTCCGGCGGTCCCTGGTTGGCCAGGAACACGCTTTCGTACTTGCCGGCGAACGAATGTCCGAAACTGTCTTCCAGCAGGCTGCTGGACCGGACGATGATCGGAGACTGGCCGAAATAGTGCAGCATCGTCTGGAACTGGGCCTGAATGTGCTCCGGAAACTTGCCCACGATCATCCGCCGGCGCGTATACTCCGCCTCGCGCAGAAACCGCGCCGAATCCCAGTGCTTTTGTCGTTCCCACCAGAGGCCGTTCTGCACCAGAAACGTATGAAATACGTCCGACCCGACGTAGAACGAGTCGTGGACCTCCAGGGCGTCGTTCCAACCGGGATCCGCCTGCTTGAGGATGGCGCGGGCGAGCAGCATCCCGACCGCCTTGCCACCGATCAGACCGGTTCCGATAATTCGCCGGCCAATCTCCAGGACGTCCTTGATCGTAAGGTGTCGTTCGAGCAACTCGGCCATTTGCGGGTCGCGAGTAACGGCCGTATGGAGCAGTTCCCGGAGCACGTCCGTCGCCTCCGCCTCCTCGCTCGACTCGCTCCGGCGACTCTCCCCAAACGTCTCCTCTGCGCGATGCAGTGTGTCGTGCCAAATACCCTGCCTGGGCCGGTTGAATTGCATCGAGAGCGATGACGTGGTGCTCAAGATTTCAGCGGTGACGGCACTTTCGCTAACGGGAAAGAATTCGTCGCCCTGCCACGCGTGAAGCATGTACATGGTGGGTGAATGCCGCTGTTGCACCTTGATCGGGTGGACGTACAATTGCCCCTTGTGTCGATGAATGTCGAGAAACACTTGGGTGGTGCCCATGATTTGGCTCACGGCCTCCGGGGCGTGAACGTCGCGTGTCAGACCGAAATAGGCGATTGCGCCGACGTCGTAAAGGTAAGGGCACGTGAGCACGAAGAAATTCGCGAGCATCGGGTCGCTCCGCCAGGCAACGGCAAGGTCCGACAGGCAGTCGAACACGTACCGGGCACCCCGCTCGCTCTTCTCGATCACCCGGTGAATATCGCTGATGAACGTGTCGAATCCGGCGCGAGGATTCAGCGTGTAGATCTCCGCTCCGGATTGGTCGGTCAGCAAGGCCTCGTGGCGGGCAAAACGGAAGTAGATCAATTGCGTCCCGTGGTCGCCAGCACTACGGCAATACGGCTCGATCAGCGGAACGTATTCCTTGACCGAGTCGATCTGCCAGACGATGTTATCGCCCGGAATCAGCCCCCGCAGCGCTCGATCCAACCCGGGAACGCCCGTACTCAAATGCTCGCTGACCTGAACCATGTTTCTTCTTCCTGTATGGCCTTCTGAGAATCACCTCGTCCAGACCCCGTCGCGGGGCACCGACTACACTAAGCATATCCAAAGTCGTCGTTCGACACAGCCGGCCGGGGCGCGGATATCGTGCAATTCTTTCTCGGCCCCAACCTAGCAGCCCGTCTAATTCTAACTATTAGCGATACTTATACACCTGGCCATTGAACTTTAATATTGGTTATTCTACAATTGAGGATTCTGGTTTCGGACGGCATGATTGTTCGTCCGAGATAGCTTGTCTTGGCTTTTCGTACGCCGGACTTGGATGTGCCGACAAGATGGCGAGTTGCAGACATAGCGGTAACCCAAAACATTTCATCCCAACTGAGGAAAGTCGAGAGAATGTCTACAAGTACCAATAGTGTTGAGGCGTTTATGGAACAGGTCGTTGCGAAGAACCCGGCGCAGCCTGAGTTTCACCAAGCGGTACGAGAAGTAGCCGAATCGGTCATGCCCCTGATCGAGAAGACACCCGCCTATCGCGAGGCCAAGATTTTCGAGCGGATGGTTGAACCCGAACGGGTAATCATGTTTCGCGTGCCTTGGGTGGATGACGACGGCCAGGTGCAGATCAACCGCGGATTCCGCGTCGAGATGAACAGCGCGATTGGGCCTTACAAGGGTGGGCTGCGATTTCACGCCACGGTCACGCTTGGAGTACTGAAGTTCCTTGCCTTCGAGCAGGTCTTCAAGAACAGCCTGACGACTTTATCGATGGGTGGCGGCAAGGGTGGTTCTGATTTCGATCCTAAGGGTAAGAGTGACAACGAGGTCATGCGTTTCTGTCAGTCGTTCATGAGCGAACTCTTCCGTCACATCGGACCCGACACCGACGTTCCGGCCGGCGATATCGGCGTGGGCGGGCGGGAGATCGGCTACTTGTTCGGACAGTACAAGAAACTGGCCAACCAGTTTGTCGGTGTGCTGACCGGCAAGGGACTCGAGTACGGCGGCTCGCTGATCCGCCCCGAAGCGACCGGGTACGGTGCGGTTTACTTTGCCGAGGAGATGCTAGGCACCCGAGGCGAGAGTTGCAAAGGCAAGGTTGCAGCCGTGTCCGGTTCGGGCAACGTGGCCCAGTACACCGTCGAGAAGTTGCTGCAACTCGGCGCGAAAGCGATCACTCTGTCCGACTCGGGCGGCACGATCGTCGACGAGGACGGCA
>JABMRB010000810.1 GCA_013202865.1 Candidatus Nealsoniibacteriota bacterium
TCGTTCTCGCCCTGGTGCCACAAAACACCACGGATACCATGCGTCAGCCGGGCCTGCCGAACGCGCCACAGCAGCCGCCCGTAAATGGTCTTCACGTCTTCGGGATCTTCCGGATTGCGCAGGTGTTGGTCGATGCGCGTTCCGCCGACGGCTCCATTGATGATGCAGATCGGGAGCTTCTGACTTTCCATCAATCGGCGAGCAAGGTCCAATCCCCAATAGCCGACCTGCGCCTTTCCGCCGTCCGCACGACGAACCGCCGTATCCCAGCCCTTGAGGCGGGCGCCTTCGGGATCGGTTCTCGGGCGGCCATAGGTGCGAATCCAATCGCTCGTGTAAGGCTTCTTGTCCTCGCCGAATTGAGTGGCCTCGGCGTTCGATTGGCCTTGAATGATATAAGCGTCGCCACACACCAGATTCGTCGCCGTGTCGAGCAGCGTTTCGCGGCCTGCTGTCTTCGAGCCGAACTCGATCCGATACTTGACGAGCCCCGATTTGAGCTTCACGGAGAAAGCGTAGGTCCGATCCACCGGCAAGACGCGTTCTTCTTTCGCGTAGAGCTTGTCGGCGGCGTAAACCCTCAAATAGACGGAGTCGCCCGCTTCGGCCAAAGTTCCGTTATAGTGCAGCGTGCCAGATTGTTTGTCCTCGCGTGCATAGAACTGATGATCCTCGGGCTTCTCATCCTTCTCGGGCGTCCGCTGCACCCAGGCATCTTCGGCCGGTTCGTTGACCATGATCGTCGCCGTGTGAGTGGTCGGCGTGCCACCGTTATCCAGCGCCAGCGTCACGGTCATCGGGCCACTGTTCTGAGCCCTTTTGAGGATTAGTTTCCCCGACTCGATCCGTTTGATCACGGCCAACCCCGACACGTTCCAGCGGTAATTCAATGCGCCGGCACGATTGGCCCGCATTTGGTCCAGGTTGGCTATCTTAGGCAAGATCTCTATCGTTTCTCGCCCATTCCACTTATTCGGTGCGGCCAGCGTAAAGACCGGGTCCGGGATACTCTCCTTGACCGTGATGGGGACGTCTGCGGTCCTGATCCCGTCGGCATAGATCGCCTTGAAACAGAGCGTGAGTGATTGGTCTGAACGCACGCGGCCGGCGTCAAACGTAAAGGCATATCGGTCGACGGCGATGACGCTCTCTCGATTGCCGTCTTTCAGCGTCCAGTAGACTTTCTGTGCTCCTCCGGCCCGGGCGGTCACCGCGGCGTGCTGGCCTTCGGAGAGAATCAATTGTGACGGTGCGACCGAGAACGTGTTACCCGGTTGCACCGGCGAACCAACCAGAGTTTGCAGCGGCTTCTGGTTCTCGAATTGCAGTTTGATCCAGTCGGGGGTGCGCGCGACCCGGGAGATGCGGACCTCGTCGACGTCGCCGATGAAGTCGTAGTTGTGGTACCAGCCGCCGATCCACAATCGGGCGGGACGTTTGATGTCCAGCGTGGGTTTATCCGAGCCGTCGAGCCGGCCGTTGATATAGATCCGCCCATCGCCGTCGTGATAGGTGTGGATCACGTGAACCCACTGCGACAAGGGCAAGGTGCTCTTGCCGGTGACGTCGGAGAAATCGCTGTCGATATGCACGTGGGGTGGGGCACGGAATTGCATCCTCACTTTGCTGCCGCGGCCGCCGCCCTCATTGCCCCATGCGAGAATGGTCGTGTTGGTCTTCGCGGTTCGAAACCATGCTTCGCTGCTGTGAGAAGTGCCGGCCGACGGATAATCCGGGATCTTGTCGCCGCCGAAGAGCCCCTGCTTGCCGGGGAAATGTCTTGCTTCGCCGATCATCCCGGCGGTAGCCGTCGTTCCGGCATCGGTCGTGGCGAGCGTGCCGACTTCATCTTTCAGCGGATCGTTCATGTGCCAGACGCTCGCGTATCCGTTGGACGCGTTGAATACGGCCGATCCGTCGGACCGGCTGGTAGCGCCGGCGTTACCCCAGTGCATTCTGATTTCCTGACGCGCGTTGCCCTTGATTGTGGGGATTCTCACCCAGATACTGGCCATGCCGCCGAGCTTGTCCCAGCGCTCGATTTGATAGGCCAAAGGGGTACCGTCGCCGGTCGTGAAACGAACGTCTTCGCCGTTGGTCTTGGCCTGAGAAAAATCGAATATGCCCTTGTGCAGCCGAACCAGTAACGGGAAGTCGTGCAGCAGGGCAGTCGACGGCAAATCTGCCCCTTCCGGTGTGGTGATGACGTAGAGCGAACCGGAATGGCTCCAGTCCGAACTCGCCGCCTTGGCTTCTCCTGAAAGCCCCAAGATCGTGATCGCGACAACAAATAGTGTTTTCATGGCTCATTCGCTCGCTTGGTGGGTACACAAACTGTAAACGTGGAGTGGAAAAGGGGGACTGGCTCCGAGCCACGGCAGATGCCA
>JABMRB010000811.1 GCA_013202865.1 Candidatus Nealsoniibacteriota bacterium
ACGACGATCTCCTCATTCTTGCGCCCTTGTTCGCGACCAACGGTCGCGGCTTTATGTGGTGTGGTGGCGGGAATCGCGCTCAAGATCGGCGCGCAACCCGAGCCCGGGAAAACGCCAAGGTTGAGAAGAATCGGGCCTCTGACGAAGTCTAGAGGCCTTGGAGCATGCGATTGCGGCGCGAGCGGCGTTCTGCACGCAGGCGGGCACGCCGCTTGATTTCGCTCGGCTTCTCGTAATATTCGCGGCGACGCATCTCTTTCTTAATCCCGCTTCGTTCTACCAATTTGCGGAAACGGCGTACTGCCTCTTGGATCGATTCGCGCTCCCGCAACGTCAACTTGACCACTCAGTCCTCCTTTTTCGGCTCACAAGGGTTTCAGCAATCAGACACGGAAAAACCGGGCACCAAGCCCAGTGCCGTTCTACGATACACCGCAACCGAGCGGACTTCAACCCCTCGGCACAGCAAAATCGCCAAGCACTCTAGTCTACACCGGCTTGCGGGTGCATGTCTACCCATATCGGCCGGGTCGGCCCCGTTCCTTAGCAATGCTCGGTTCTTGGCGAAGCTGCCACAGAGTTTGCCGGTTTTGCGGTTTGGGGGGGTGCAGGATGGCGCTGCAATTTGCCTCTCCGTAATGACCGTAACATCTTGCTAGATATGAAGTTACCGCAGGTGGAGTTTTGCGACTCGATTGGATTTTTCCGCCTCCGCCGGCCGATTCGGTTAGAAGTCACCCCCGTTCGTTGCCCGCTCGCTGAGGAACCCACCTGTGGAAGACCAGGCCGATCATCTCCAAGCCCTAATGAATCTCGAAACCCAACACGAAGACCTGCTCGGCCAGCTCGACGAGCTGGACATGCGAGTCCTCAGCGTCCTGCAATCCTGCCAGCCGGCCCGGGCCGAGACCGACTGCACCGGGGCAGACTACACTGGGGCCGACTACACTGGGGCAGACAACACTGGGGCAGACAACACTGGGCTCATTTCCGGCTGTCCAGACGCCCCGACTTCTTAATCGCCCGCCATAGCCGCATTCCCAACGCGATGCTGACCGTGAACCCGAACGCCCCCGGCGCCGACAGCCCGTGGAGGAACTGCGGCCACGTGATGATCGCCACGTGTTGGCTCTGAAGCACGGCCGACCCAAGGAACAGGAAGCTGGCGAGCATCCCCAGCACGAGCCGATTGACCGACGGTTCCAGCCCGTGATGATCGAGATGCACGTCGAATTTTCCGGTTTGCACCTGCTCGAGAATGTCGATGATTCCGCGGGGGAGAATGTCGACCAGATGTTCGACTTCCCTAACGAGCCGGCGGATCTTCCGCAGCCGGCGGCGCGGCGAGAATCGTCGCCAAAGCATCTTCTTCCGATACGGCGCCATCACCTCGATGAGGCTGAACGCCGGATTGACCAGCCGGGAGGTCCCTTCCAGCGTTACCAGGACCTTTAATAGAATGGCGATCCGTGCCGGGAGCATGATCTGATAACGCCGGACCATCTCGGTCAGTTCGTTCAGTGCGCCGCTGAGATCAAATCGCTCCAGCGATAGCCCGCCGTAGTGGGCCACGAAATCGGCCACGTCCAGGCACAACCCGGCGCGATCCATCCCCGGCGAAACGGTCCCCACCCGCATGATGATCGACGTGAGGTGTTCCGCATCGCGATTGCCGACCGCCACGAGCATCTCGGCGAACTGTTCGTGCAACTGCTCGTCGATCCGCCCGACCATGCCGAAATCGAGCAATCCGACCACGTTCCCCTCCAGGATCATGATATTGCCCGGGTGGGGATCGGCGTGGTAAAAACCCTTGGAGAAGATCATTTCCAGATAGAGATCGGCGCCGCGTCGGGCGATCTCGGCCAGATCGAACCCCTCGTCCCTGAGCCGGTCGGTCTCGGAGAGCTTGATACCCTCGATCAATTCCATGGTGAGCACGCGCCCGGTACACAGCTCGGGGAACGTCCGCGGGATGTGGACGGTCGGGTTGTCGCCGAAGTCGGCGGCGAACTGCTGCATGTTCCGCTCTTCCCGGCTGAAATCGAGTTCCCGGCGGATCGTCCGCTTGAACTCCGACACGATCGCCTCCGGGCGGTAGTTCACGAACTCGGGGATTCGCTGGCTTAGATGGGCAAGGCCGCCGAGGATGTCGAGATCCGTCTTGATCTTCTGGACGATGGCGGCGTGCTGGACCTTCACGACCACCGCCTCGCCCGACGGGAGTCGGGCACGATGTACCTGGCCGATCGAGGCGGAGGCCAACGGTTCGTCGTCGAACTCGGCGAACGCCTCTTCGATCGGGCATCCCAGTTCCGCCTCGACCGTCGCACGGACCACCTTGGGCGGGTCGGCCGGCACGTTGGTCTGCAACTGCTGCAACTCGGTGGCTAACTCGACGCCGACCAGGTCCGCGCGCGTGCTGAGCACCTGACCGAGCTTGATGAACGCGGGACCGAGTTCGGCCAGCGCCAGCCGGATACGGGTTCGCCACGGATGCCGGGCGATGGGCATCCCACCCCGGGCTTTGAGCAGGTCCTTGGCGAAATCGGGCCCCAGCCGCCCGATCCACGCCGCCAGTTCGTACTTGCTCAGCACCGAGAGGATTTCCCTCCAACGGTTGACGTGGCGGTAGATCTGCGGAATCGAACTGATTCTCATCGCAACGCCCTTACCGGGGCCAATGCCGGGCCCATTGACGGGTTGTCACATCGGGGGAGGCCGAAATCACCCTATCTACCAGTGTAGCTCGCGCGTATACTTTAATCCAGTCGCGGTGGTCGACAGCGTCCCTGGCTGCCAGTGCCACAGCGTCCCTCAAGCACGGATCTACCCGAGTAAAGGCAGCCCCATGACGCAAGAGAAAGAGCAACTACGCCGCTACGCCGCGGATCACGCCTTCGGTGTGGGCGTCAGTATGAAACTGCTGGGCGTGGGCCTGCAATGCAACGTACCGCCCGACGCCATCGACGAGACGATCCGAGCCCGGCTCAAGACGGTTTATTCCACGATCGAGCAGGTCGCCAAGGAACTGACCCTGATCGCCAAGGACATCTGGGCACTAGAAGAGCGGGGCGGCGAAGGCCTACGAGACACGAAAATCGAATTCTAGTCAGGTAGCTGGATTCGCAAGAATTCAGTCGTAGCCGCCTGCCGACTGCACCCGACGGCCCGCGCCCGCCGAGAAACCGCCCCCCATCCTCCCACCCGAACCGCCGCAGCATTCCCGATCCATGAGACAATAGGTAATCTAGCCATTTGCGTGAGCCTCCCTGTACACGGTGACTCCCCCCTTGTATCTTCAGCCCCCAACCACACCCTTTCGCCTCAAATCTGTCAACGGCAATCCAGCCCAAAATGGGCAGTTTGGGACGATGCCGTGGCGCTGGAGTCGCCAGGGGCCCCCGTTTCCCGTTTCCGTAGACGAGGGTATACTGTCGGAGTTCGCAGACTACCGAATGGTGAGCTGATCGAGGCCCCTCGGTGGTATGGCTTGACAATCGAAAGTGTACAGACCAATGACGCAACCGTGGATCGAAGGGCGGTTTGAAGACGGCCCGGTGACGATGACCATCGAGCAGGCGATCAACTGGGCTCGGCAATCGAGCCTGTGGCCGATGACGTTCGGCCTGGCGTGCTGCGCGATCGAGATGATGAGTGCCGGGGCAGGGCGGTACGATCTGGACCGCTTCGGCGCCGGTGCGTTTCGTGCCAGCCCCCGGCAGAGCGATCTGATGATCGTGGCCGGCACGGTGACCC
>JABMRB010000812.1 GCA_013202865.1 Candidatus Nealsoniibacteriota bacterium
GGCGCGCAGCAGTGTTTGGCTCCGTCGCTCGCAAACGAAATGGAGGAGCTAGAATCTCTCGGTGCGGATTGTCCCCAAGGCGTTAGCGGCGTCCCTGCCTCGCGACTTCGGCAACCAGAACCGTCGACACGCTGTCGCAATGAGGACATCGAGGCGTGGCGGCGCGCGATTCCGAAATATCACTGTCGCCGGTCATTGGGGCCAAAGCCTCGTCGGCCAATCGCGATAGAGCTTCGATCAACTCCGTGATCGTGGTCCTGCCATTGTCACTGGGAGGTTTCGCCAGCGTCAACAGGAGCCATGCTCGACATGCTTGCTTTCTACGCGAATGATGCCAGAGTCCGTAGTAGCGCACCTTATGAAAACCTCGCGGCAGGACGTGCATCAGGTAGCGGCGGAGGAACTCCACGCCGTCCAGTCGGCACGTACGCATCTCGCCCGTATCGTGATCCTTGTAGCGGAACGTCACATGCGTTTCATCCATCGAGACCAGTCGAGCGTTGGTGATCGCGATCCGAAACACATAGCGAGAAAGATACTTCATCACCGCGTCTTGGTTTTCGCCGTACGCTTTGATGAAGCTGTTCCAGGGCTTGTGCCAGACGGCGTATCCACAGCGGGGAAACAGTTCCGGATGCTGCTTTTCGAGCCGTCGACGAAACTCGATCGCGATCGCTCTGGAAAGCAGCGAAGCCGGGATGAGGTACTTGCCCTTCGGCTCGCGCCAGCTCTTTCCGTCTGGCGTGACGCCGCCGGCGCTGATCAAAAAGTGGACGTGCGGATGGCAGCCCAGGCGGCCGTTCCAGGTGTGAAGTACGCCGAGCATCGCCGGTTCGGCGCCGAGGTATTTCGGGTTGAGGCAAAGCCGGCGAATCACGTCGGCGGCCGTGCGGAACAGCAGGCCGTACATGATCTTCTGGTTTTTCAGGAAGACCGGCCGAAGCTCCTCCGGCACGGTGACGACGGCATGGAAGTACCCGCACGGCAAGACCTCGGCCTGACGAGATTCCAACCAACGCTCGATCCGCGGGCCATGGCACTTCGGACACGACCGGTTTCGACAGCCGTGGTAATGCCAGAAGTCCTTGCCACAGTCGTTGTATTGATAGCGTCTTCCGCCCAACGCTTCGGTCTGGCAGGCGACGATGTCTTGCATCGCCTTTCGCTGTGAGGGCATCATGAAGGCGCCATGCCTCGCTTCGTGCCGATCGCCGAATCGTTGGACGACGTCGGCAAGTTCGATCCGTCCGGTCATGACTGGCCTCCTTCGTCAAACAGTCCCTGAAAGAACTTGCCGAGCAGCGCGCGGATGTTGTCGCGAATCGGTTCGGTGAAGTGAAGGTAGACGGCCGTCGATTGGATGCTGGCGTGGCCGAGTAGGATCTGCACGACGCGGAGGTCAACGCCCTGTTCGAGCAGGCGGGTGGCGAAGCTGTGGCGGAATGTGTGACTGGTGAACGTGTCGCCGAGCAGGCATTGTGCTCGCGCGACGCGAATCGCCTTGCCGATCGTGTTGTGAGGAACGTGACGTGTCGGGTCGCCTCCGCGCGGGAAGAGCCACTTCTGGCTGCGATGCAACTTCCAAACCTGACGCAACATGTCAAGGGTCGGTTCGCTCAGCGGGACAACGCGCTCCTTGTTTCGCTTGCCGATGATCCGCAGTAACATCTGCTTCGAGTCGACCGCTGTGATCGGCAGCTTGGCCGCTTCGCTTAGTCCAAGGAGACCACCTATGCCTGCGTCGGAGACGGGGTCGAGAAAGAATGCAAGCATGAAGAGTTCGGAGCAAGCCAAGGCTGTCTCGCGTAGCGACCTTGCCCGCCGTGCGTTCGAGCTGTTTGCCCGCGATGGCTTCGATGGCGTAAGTGTCGAGGCGGTGGCTGCCGCGTGCGGCGTCACCAAGGGAAGCCTCTACTGGCACTATTCGTCCAAGAAGGAGCTCGTCCTGGCCGCCTGTTCGCACTATTACCGGCAGTGGCAGGAAGAAGCCCACGGCATGTGCTTCCAAGGAGACTCGGACCTCGATCGGTTTCGCAACCTAGTCGAGATGTGCGTAAAGCAATGCCTGTTCAATGAGCGAAATCGTTCTTTCACGGCCGAGTTGTTCGCTCAAGCGTTGAGGGATAAGGATCTGCTCGCTAGTTGGACGCAGTTTGTCGACACCGTCGAGTTGATGCTGAAGCGTTTGTTTATCGCGGCGACCCAGGAGCAGAACGTGGCGGTTGAGCATCCGGAAGATCGTGTTCGCTGGATGCTCTCAACGATCGAAGGCCTGAAGCAAATGGCATTGTGCGTTCCCGACGTGGTCCGCGATTGGAACGTCGACAAGATCACGGAACGGCTTGTCGACGAGGCATTGCACTTGTCCGGCTCAGTAAGAACGGCGTGAGAAACCCTTTGTGGCATATTTTAATTCTGGCGACGCTGAGGTGAAGCAGAATACTTGGAACAACACAACGAAAAGGACGAGACAATGATGTACGCACATTCCGTGATCTCCGAGAAGCGACCGACACTCGCCGAGCGACGGGGCAACCCCGTGGCCGCCATGCTCTGCGCGATCGTTTTGGCTACTCTTTTGACCTCGACCGACTTTGCACAGGCTGAACCGGCGGTGTCATCGACGTTTGGGCAACAGGATGCCGAAAGCGCGTCGCCGACACGTGTCTTGATTGTCACCGGAGAGGACATCGCGAGTCATAAGTGGCCGCTGACGTCCCAGGTGCTCAAACGCCAGATTGAGAAGGATGAGCGGTTGGCGGTCGATGTGCTCGATGATCTCACGAAACTGGCATCAACGAACCTCGCGGACTACGCGGTGGTCGTGCTGCACTTCAAGAACTACGACCCCCATGTGCCCGGCCGCACGGCTTTCGACGAGCTGCGACAATACGTCGAAGGGGGCGGCGGGCTGGTGCTGGTCCATTTTGCGTGCGGAGCGTTTCAGGAATTCAAGAAGGATTTCGGGGCATTGGCGGGCCGGGTGTGGAATCCGACATTCCGCGCTCATGATCGCAGGGGAAAATTCCGCGTGAATATGACCGACGTGGATCATGTCATCACGCGTGGGATGAAGTCATTCGACAACGCGGTGGACGAGCTTTATACGTGCCTTGACGGCGATGCGCCAATCGTCATCCTGGCGACCGCGGTGTCGAAGGTCGACCAAAAGACTTACCCAATGGCCTTCGTGCTTGAATATGGCAAAGGTCGCGTATTCCACAGCGTGCTTGGCCACGACGCCACGGTGTTCGAGAACGAAGGCGTCGGCCAGTTTTACCGCCGCGGTGCCACGTGGGCGGCCGGATTGGAGTTAGATGCAATACCCCAAGCTGCCGAAGCGGCACAAGAGTAAAGGAGCGGCTTCGAATAGCCGCCAATCGTGTTAACGTAACGAAAGGCGGAGAGGCGAATCTCTGCGATCGTCTTTCCTTCCCGATCTATATCCCAACCCTTAAAAGGCCCCTGTCATGACGAGACAAACGACGAGCACACGCAATTTCACGCGGCGTGATTTTCTTAAACATTCGGGTGCGGCTGCTGCCGCAATTACCGCCGCGCCGGCCTTCATACCTAGCACAGTCTTGGCCGCGCCGGGCAAGCCTGGAGCAAATGAACGTGCGAACATCGGTGTCATTGGAACCGGCGGGCGCGTCACCGGGCTGTCGAACTCATGGGGCGATCCGGCCCAGATGCGTTTCGTCGGCCTGACCGACTGTAATGCCGCCCACATCTCGAAGTTTGTGGGCGCTGTCAAGAGAAAGTTCCCCGAGCTAGAGACGTGCAACCGTTACGAAGACTACCGCGAGATGCTCGACAAGGAGAAGCTCGATGGCGTCTTCATTACGACCCCCGCACACGGTCGCGTGTTGCCCTGTATTCACGCGGCGCAGGCGGGCGTTGGGATGTACGCGGAGAAGCCTGTCACGCTCACGATCGACGAGGGACACTCGCTGATCGAGGCGGTGAACAAGCACGACGTGACGTTTCAAGCTGGCACGCAGGCCCGGTCAATCGCCATTAACGACTGGGTGGTTGCACAGCTACAAGGCGGTAAACTCGGGCGAGTGAAGAAGGTGGAAATGGCCAACTTCAACAACCCGATCGATTACAAGCCGCTGGAGAACGCGCCGGCGATTCCCGAGGGAATGAACTGGGACATGTGGTGCAATCAAGCGCCACTCTTACCGTTTGACCCGAAGATCATCACGGGCCTTCGCGGCTGGGCTCCGTATCGCGAATTCGACGGCGGCGGCGATATGTGGGGCCTCACCGGATTCGGCACGCATGCCTTTGACCAGGTTCTCTGGGCGCTCGGGCGCGAAACAGAGTCGCCTGTCGCGGTGCGCGTGCATGAGCCGGGCAATCCCCATTGTGCCGTAACGCTGCAGTTCGCCGACGGCCTGGAGATCGAACTGGGGGACAAGGTTGGACGCGGGCCGTCGTTTGGCGGTATCTTCCTTTGCGAAAATGGTAAGATAGAGATCAATCGCGGGCGCTTCGCAACGAATCCAACGGACGCCATCGGAGAAAAGCCCGAGTTGGCTAGTCCGCACACAGGCGGCGCAACGCACATACAGAACTGGCTCGACGGCATTCGGACCGGCGAGGCGACGCGATGCCCGGTCGACGTGGCGCATCGCCAGTCCGTGATTTGCCATATCGTGTGCGTGGCTCGCGATCTCGGCCGCGATCTCCGCTTCGACCCGGCCGCCGACCGCTTCGTTGGCGATGACGAGGCCAATCGCCACCCGTCCGTCTCGCGCGAGCGCCGCGCAGGTTACGAATTGCCGTCCTGACAAGCGTCACTTTGAGTAATAATCGGGGTTCGCCTTTTTCCCAGGGTTCGAGCGACTGGCCGGTGCCTCGCCCTCGCTGTTGGGCGGCTCTGGTTAACGAGCCGCAAACGGAGGCCGAGTTGGACGCAATTCGTCGCACTGTTTTGCGGGGGCAACCGTACGGCAGTGAGCAATGGACAAAGGATACTGCCGAGCAGTTAGGGCTCCAATCCACATTGCGATCTCGCGGTCGCCCTAGGAAAAGCCCCCCTGACGGTGATTGACACGGGAAATTAGACCTGTCCCTCTTTTCATTCCCGATTGACCGGCATAGCGCAATACCATCTATGGGGGTCGCGTCTTTTGGTTGCTTGCATTTTTGACAACGCAAGCGGCTTTGGTTAGGTTGCAAATTGTATCGTTCAGCGAAAGATTGCCTCCGAATGGTTCTGAGCCCCGTGAACGGTTACGCTAAATGAAAGAAGTACAAGCTATGGCAGACTCACGATCAAGCACTCGCATTCTCTACCACCTAACGGGAGTCGCTTGCGCAATGGTATGCCTTACGTCGCTGGTGGCCGCAGCAGCCGATTCGCACAATCGCTCGTCCAGCGTTACAACGGGCGTTGCAGAGTCTGATAATCCAATGCGGATATGGTTTCGGACTCCGGGCAAGGCCCGAAATCAAACACTTCCTCTGGGCAATGGCCGGCTGGGGGCTCTCCTGTATGGCGATCCCGCGGTGGAACGCATCGACTTGAGCGAGGAAACGTTGTGGTCCGGGTCCCCGAAGCGTCTCGATCGCATCGGCGGCCACCAGCACCTGCCCGAGATTTGGAAACTGCTCGATGAAGGCGATTTCGCCGCCGCCGAGCGGCTCCACTCGGGCCAGATGCTGGCGGCCTCGGACTTCAAACGTCAGGAGATGCTCGGCGAGCTCTATCTGCGTTTCAAGGATCACGACGAGGTCACCGATCTGCGCCGCGAGCTTGATTTGCGGACCTCGGTGGTGCGCATGCAATACACTTGCAGAGGGATCCGATTCACCCGCGAGGCGTTTGTCTCGGCGGTCGACCAAGTGCTGGTTGTGCGGATCACCGCCGATCGGCCGTCTAGCGTGAACGTCGATGTTGATCTCCGGCGAGAGATCAACGCCAGCTGCCAAGTGCTGGCCGGCAAGGGGGACACGCTGACGCTGACCGGGCACGGCGATCCGTCCGAAACCGGGCTCAAGTTCGAGGCCCGGTTGCGCGCCATCCAGGTCGGCGGCACGATCGCCCCGGCGGGGGATCGCCTGGAAATCCGCGGCGCCGACAGCGTCCTCCTCCTCCTTGCCGCCGCAACCAACTTCAAGAACGCGACAGTCAACGGAGCGCCGCCCGCCGTCTCCTGCGAACGCTGGATCGCCGCGGCCTCAGCTCGCGAATACGCGACCATGCTGGCCGAGCACCAAGCGGAGCACGCGTCGTATTTCTCCCGAGCCGCGCTCGATCTGGGATCCTCAAGCCCCGAGCAGCGCGCTCTGCCCACCGACGAGCGTTTGAAGCGATTCATCAAAACCGGAGAACGCGACGCCAACCTGGAGGAGCAGCTTTTCCAGATGGGGCGCTACCTGCTGATCTGCGCGTCGCGGCCTAACACGCAGGCCGCGACGCTCCACGGCATCTGGCCCGGAACGTACGGCGAGGCGGGATACAACTGCGCCTACCACCTCGACATCAACATCTCGGAGAATTATTGGCCGGCCGAGGTGACCGGACTGGGCGATTGCGCTTTGCCGCTGGTCGACCTGGTGGAGAACCTGATTCCCAACGCGCGAAGAACGGCGCGGGACGTCTACGCCAGCAGGGGTGCCTCCTGCGCCATTAACGTCGATGGCTGGCTGGTCACCGCACCGCGAGGCAGCACTCATTACGCAACGCAATGGGTGGGCGGAATGGCCTGGATTTCTCAAAGCGTGTGGGAGCATTACGCCTTCAGCGGAGATGAGCGATTCCTCCGGGAACGCGCGTGGCCGGTGATGCAAGAGGTCGCCCTGTTCTTCCTCGACTACAACCGGACCGATCCCGTTTCCGGCAAGGTCTACATTGGTCCGTCGGGATCGCCCGAAAACGGATTTCGCCACAACGATAAGCGGGTCACCGAGGACTATGGCATCAGCATGGACCAGGAACTCGCCCATGAAGTGTTCCGCAATTCGTTGGCTGCGGCAAAGGTGCTTGGAATCGACAACGCGTTCACCAGAGAGGTCGCCGCGATGTTGCCCAAACTGGCCCTGCCCCGGATCGATAGCGATGGGCGCCTGCTCGAATGGCGAACCCCACGGGAGGAAGCCGATCCCAGCCACCGCCACCTTTCCCATCTCTACGGATTCCACCCTGGCAATCGCATCCTCTTGGACGACGCGCCCGCCGAGGCGAGCGCGGTGCGCAAGTCCCTGCTCGGACGACTCAACGTCAACGGACGCGGAACAGACGCCGAGCCGGGCACGGGCGGAATCGTCTGGCAGCGAGGATGGCTGCTCAGCATGTGGGCACGCATGCGCGAACCCGAGACCTTCTACCGTACCTTGCAGGACTTCATGCGCAGGACCACGGAGCCCAATCTCTGCAACAAGTGGGGTTCGCGCCCCTATGTCTTGGACGGCAACGGGGCCTTCTCCGGCGGAGTGCCCGAAGCGCTCCTGCAAAGCCATGCCGGGCAAATCCATCTGCTGCCCTGCCTCCCGGATGCGTGGCAAACTGGCTCATTTCGCGGATTCAGGGCACGCGGGGGAATTACCGTCGACGCACGCTGGACCCCGCAGTCGGTCGACATTTCTTTGACTGCCAACCGCGACACGACCGTCGATCTTCGCCTCGGTCAACATGTGGAAAAACTAGAACTAAAGAAAGGGAAGCCCCGCAGGGTAAGCCTTCGGAGATAGAGCACACTACTCTTTCATGCCGCAACATTGTCGCAACCAGGGTGTGCCGGTCGAAAGGCTGAGGTAGGGGTGGGGTAGCCGCGCGGCGGTCACGAAATGTCGGGAAGATCGTCGAAAGCTGGACTCTGCGAGGGCGTGATGCTAGAATCGACAACACTCAACGCTTGGAAATGTTCCAGGCTGAATCCAAATGGGAAATGTGAGAGAAAGTGATGTAGGCATGAGACATCTATTCAGAGTGGCCGTTGTTCTTCTTGCCGTGATGCCTCTAGGCGTCGCTGCCGAAACGCCCAGCCGAGCCACGGCCGCCTCGTGGACGTTTGTCAGTATGCCGGACTTTCTCAATGTCGACACCGACTACCCCCAACCCGGCTGGGAGCCGGCTCTGGAGGTCATACTCACCAGCGTGAAGGCTGAGAAGCCGGAGTTCCTTCTCGTGGCCGGCGACCTGGTCATGGGCCACTGGTACACGTCCGACGAGATCAAGCAGTATGGAGAGCGATACTATCCGGCATGGATCCAGCGTCTCGAGCACTATGGTTTGCCGTTCTACGCCGCAATCGGTGATCACGAATTGGGTGACAATCCATGGCCCGACTGGAAGACAGCGCTCGTGCCCGAGTACAAGGAACAGTTTCGTCGCTATCTGAAGATGCCTGAGAACGGCCCGGCGCACATGCTGGGGACCGCGTTTTGGTGGCGTTGTCGTGAGGTTCTTTTTGTGGCGGTCGATGTATTTGAAAAGGCCCAGGGAAAACAAGGGGGAATCACGGCCCAGGTCACGGGCAAACAATTGGCGTGGCTCGAACGGGTGCTGACGGAGAACGCGGACGCCCAGCATCTGATCGTCATGGGGCACACGCCCGTACTCGGTCCAGTTCGTGCATGGAGTTCCTCTCGGCTGATGCTCAAGGGCGGTCGCGAGAGTCCCTTCTGGCAGACGCTCAAACGCCATGACGTCGATCTGTACCTGTGTGGCGAAGTCCATGCCATCACCTGCATCGAACGCGACGGGATCATGCAAATCGCCCACGGTGGGCTGGTCGGCTACAACACGCGGACCAACTATCTTGTGGGCAAGGTCTCTTCGGACCGGATTGAATTGGAACTCAAAGAGATCGACATGATGCCCAGCGGCAAGAAACTCTGGCAGCCGGGCACCAACCGTCCGCTGGAGAACGTCACGATCAGTGAGAAGGTTCGCCAGCGAGGTTTCGTGTCGGTCGGCCGAGTCGTTCTAGAAAAAGACTCTCCCGGCAAACGCTTCTCTGGAGCCAAGGGCTACTTCAGCCGCAAGTACGAACCGACCGAACCGGTCTTCTATCGCCCCTACGGGCAGAGCGAGCCGCCTCGACTGAAACTGGATGAGTAGGGTCCCCTCAACCCCTTGGGAGATGTCGGCCCAAACACTCGGAGGGCCGCATGACCGACCGGCGGTGCAGATGCTACTAAAGCTTTACCCTGAAAAGTAACGGCACAAAAACATTCAAAGCATCGCCGACCAATGAGTTGGCGGTCCTGCATTATGAGGAGATAGAATGAATCGACGCAATTTCTTTCGGTTGGCATGTGCGACGTCTTTCGCGATGCTGACGATAACGATCGCCTGTAACATCACGATCGCAGCGGACCCTGCCGACCAGCCGGATGTGATCAAGCGGCAGTTCTTCGCCTTCGATAACGGGATGAACCGGATCAAGTCGCTGGATGAGAAGGCGGATCTGCTCAAAGAGCTTGGGTACGACGGTGTCGGCTGGCGGATCGGGGTCCAACCGGCCGAAATGATCGAGGCTCTGGACCGACGCGATCTCAAGATGTTCGGCACCTACGCACACTGCAAGGTCGATGCGGAGAACCCGAGTATTGACGAGCGGATCGCGGGCGAGATTGAGCTGCTGAAGAAGCATAAGACGATCATCTGGCTGAACGTCGGTCGCGGTAAGGACGCGAATGACGAGATCGCGGTTAAACTGATCAACGCGGTCGCGGACATGGCCGAGCAGGCAGGGCTCCAAGTCGCGCTGTATCCGCACGTGTCATGTTACGTCGAGACCGTGGAAGATGCGATCCGACTCGCGGACAAGATCGACCGACCGAACGTCGGCGTGTCGGTAAACCTGTGTCATTTCCTGAAGACCGACGACGAAAAGAATCTTGAATCGGTCCTCAAAAAAGCAGCACCCCGGCTGATGCTCGTCTCGATCAACGGTGCCGATTCGGGCGAAACGCAAACGATGGGCTTCGGCCGATTGATCCGTCCGCTGGGCGAAGGCACGTTCGACAACAGCACGTTCATGAAGCTTCTGGATGAGATCGGATACACGGGCCCCGTCGGTCTGCAATGCTACAATATTCGGGGCGACGATCGCGTGAACCTGAAGAAGTCGATCGACGCCTGGCACAAATTAAACAAGTAACAATAAAGGATATACACATGAATGTCACACGTAGAAGTTTTGTCAAGTCAGCGGCTGTCGTCGCGATGCCGTTGATTGTTCCGTCAACTGTGTTTGGTGATAATGCACCATCCGAACGAATCACGATCGGCTGTATCGGCATGGGGGGACATGGCGTAGGCTATAACCTCCGAGCGTTTCTGACTCAGGCCGACGCGCAGGTCGTAACCGTATGCGACGTCTACAAGAACCGGAGTGAGAACGCACAGAAGATCGTCAACGGACGATACCGAAGCACTGGTTGCAAAGCACTAACCGATTTCCGTGAAGTGATCGCCGACCCGTCGATCGACGCCATCGTGATCTCGACGCCCGACCATTGGCACGTCCCGATGTCGATCATGGCGCTCGAGGCCGGAAAAGATGTCTTCAGTGAGAAGCCGACGCTGACGATCGCCCAAGGCCGGGAGCTGGCTGGCGCGGTCAAGAGTCACGATGCGGTGTTCCAAGCCGGGATAGAGGATCGCTCCGTGACGCAGTACCACCGCATGATCGAACTGCTTCGCAACGGCGCGATTGGCAACCTGCAACAGGTCGACCTTACACTACCAGCGGGTACCGTCTTT
The DNA here is from genome assembly GCA_013202865.1 of Candidatus Nealsoniibacteriota bacterium. GTDB lineage: Bacteria > Planctomycetota > Planctomycetia > Pirellulales > Thermoguttaceae > JABMRB01. Next base: position 10,727 of record JABMRB010000812.1, read on the forward strand.
CCGCTCGAGGAAGAGATTCCGGTCCCGGAAGGACTCAACTACGAGCTCTATGTCGGACCGGCGGAGTATATCCCATACACCCGGTCTCGTACCGGGCCACAACAGTGGCGTAACACTTTCAACTTCTCCAACGGGAAGCTTCTGGACTGGGGTGCGCATCTGGTCGACACGGCGCAGCTTGCTGCCAACGCACCCGAGGTGTGCCCGGTCGAGATCGAGGCCGAAGGGACCATCCCGGAGAACTCGATGACCACGGTCCCTGTCACATATGACATTAAGTACCGCTATTCCAACGGTGTAAAGATGCACGTCAAGTCGGGCGGAAACGCGATCCGACTCACCGGCGACAAGGGCTGGATCGGCAACAAGAGTTGGCGTGCCCCGCTCGAAGCGAGCGACCCGGCGATCCTTGACGCGACTTACACTCCAGAGACGTCGAAGCATTGGCCGATCCCGCCAAGTGAACATCGCAACTTCCTGGACTGCGTCAAGTCGCGGCAGTCGACGACCTACACGGCCGAGACCTTGAATCACCTGTCCGACACGCTTCACATGGGCGACATCGCGATCCGGCTCGGACGCAAGCTCCAGTGGGATGCCGCCAGCGAAGCGTTCGTTGACGATGACGCAGCCAACGCAATGCGCAGCCGCGAGTCGAGAAACGATTGGAAGATGAAGGGGTAGATCGCTCTGCGTTGGAGTTTCGGCTTTTAGAGCTGTCGCTGACTAATCAATAGGCCATTGAGGACAAGGCAGAAGATTTATGAAAAAGCACATCACGATTCTGGCTGGACTGCTGGGTCTATTCTCGACATTTTCTTTGTGTGGTGAAACTACACCCAACGTCGGCGAAAAGTCCTCTGAAGAGTCTAGACCCAACGTCGTCATCATATTTGTCGATGACCTCGGCTGGACCGATCTCGGTTGTTATGGATCGGACTTCTACGAAACGCCGAACATTGATCGGCTGGCCGGGCAAGGCGCGATGTTCACCAGGGCGTATGCTTCATGTTGTGTCTGCTCGCCGACCCGAGCTTCCTTGATGACAGGCAAGTATCCCCAGCGAGTTGGCTTTACCGATTTCCTTAACCCTAGCAAACGCACGGGTCCCAACAGTGCCGAAACACATATACCGGTTGGCGAAACCACGATAGGCGAAGCCTTCCAGCAAGCAGGTTACAGAACCGGCTATATCGGTAAATGGCATGTCGGCTCCGAGAAGATTGGAATGCCCGAACAGCATGGCTTCGATTGGCAAATGGCGACGGCCAGGCATGGATTGCCTGGATCCTATTTTTATCCCTACAAGAGGAAGGGTCTTCCTTCTGCCGATGTTCCGGACCTGGAGGATGGCAAGCCGGGTGATTACTTAACGGATGTCCTGACCGATAATGGAATTGGATTCATCCAAGAGACGGTCGAGGAAGGCAAGAGGGCGTTCTTTCTCGTTCTGGGCCATTATGCGGTCCACACGCCGATCCAGGCCTCGAAAAAGCTGATCGAGAAGTACGAAGTCAAGAAGAAACGGATGTACGGTACGACTCCGCTGAAGATGATACCGGAACGATTCAATCGTAAGGTCCCAGCGAGACAGCAAAATCCAATCTATGCGGCTATGATTGAAAACCTCGATACGAATGTCGGCAAGGTGATTGATGCTTTGGACGAACTCGGAGTAACAAAGGACACGATCATCGTGTTCACCTCTGACAACGGCGGATCCTGCATGCCGGCCTCAAGGCCCACGAGCAATTATCCGCTCCGCGCCAGCAAGGGCTGGAACTACGAAGGTGGAATTCGGATACCTACGTTCATCGCATGGCCGGGCAATATCAAGGCAATGACCTCATCCGAGCCAGTGATTACGATGGACATCTATCCCACGCTCCTAGAGTTGATCGGTGGCAGGCAACTGCCCGAGCAGACCTTGGATGGGCAGTCTCTTGTTCCACTGATCCGAGGTGACAAGGAGACACTGAACCGACCATTCCTGGCTTGGTGGTATCCGCACTCGAATGTTCATGGTGCCCACCCCAGCCAGGCGATTTTGAAGGACGGCTGGAAGCTGATCCATTATATTGAAGAGAATGAGACGGAACTGTACAATCTGGTTAAGGATGAGGGCGAGAGGAACGATATCGCAGAGACCGAGCCGGAAAGAGCCCGTGAGATGGGGGATGTCCCATCTATTGTTAAAACTGCCGGTGGTCTCTTGGGAAGTTACGCTACC